>NZ_JAGTPT010000025.1:0-67143 GCF_018195675.1 Brevibacillus sp. NL20B1 | reverse complement strand
CCTTTAATCGGATCCATTCGCCTAAAACAGTGCTGTCATAACGACTACAAAAAGAATTAACGCAACAAATAATAAGGCAAAAATAATGCCCCATAAAACTTCTTGTTTTTTATTATCGGCAGAGCGAATATGGAGTATTTTTTTTAAAGCGAACAAGCCAATCAAAACGATCAACCCGATAACAAATGTACCTATTGAAGCGTAGTATAATGTTATTTCTTCTTGGGTTGCTATAATAATAGCTAGAACTGTTAACCATATGATTGCATATATTGCAATTATTTTTGACATGATTTTGTCCATATATTACTCCTTGTTATTGTTTTCAACAAATCCACATTTTTACTAAAGTAAAGGGAGGAAATGAACTGCCAAGCTATTTTCCTCCCTCTTTTTTATTTCCCATGCTTATTTAATTTTTAGAGCGATCGTCATATGCTCCTGTTAACGCTTTTTCTACATAGTATGGTGTTCTTGGGTGTTTACGCATTGTACTATGTCCTCCAAACTCATCATCCCAAATCAGGAATCTAGTATTCATTTCTACTGGAGAATCACCGAAGTCTTCCTCTGGGTCATAATCCGAGCCAAGAGCTGAATCAATATTTACTGGACCATCTTCAATATCTCCGTACAAAGGATAATCTCCCGTTTTATCATAATACTTTTCATTTACATATTCATTCCAACTCGAATAAGTTTTTGTCGGTCCAACCCCTAGTCCAGTCTGATATATGTTTCTTATATCGCCAAAATCCCCAACCAGTGTATTATAGCTCGGGTTCCATCCAGCAAAACCAATAAGTGGTTTGCTGAAATCATTTTCAAGCTTCCTGGAACCATTCCACAATTCACTATCATCTCTATCTAAATCTCCAAAAGGTGCCTGATCGCTTCCAAAATGCGGAGTCCCCAAGGTAACCACCCTTTCAACATCTGCGCTTCTGATATTCTCAACTAAATACCGAGAAACCAAGCCTCCCATGCTATGCCCAACCAGATTTACATCCTGCGTTGAACTACTGAATACACTATTTTTCAACTCACGAATAACTGAATTTAGATGGTTAGCTGCTGTTCTAACACAACCTGAAGTACCATCAGCGTTATATATAAATGTAAAAATATCTTCATTAGGGGTATACCCGTAATCAATAATTAACATTGGACCAAGCTCTTCATCATCAACAATTCCAGTTATTGAATGAACATCAATATTTGAATATGTAGTTTCTTCATGAGTGCTATAGCTTTCTCCAGTTATCGTTTCATAAGAACGAATGGGTTCAGAGGCCCAAGGTTCATCGTATCCAATATGATACCATCTATCTTCAAATCCCCAAGTGTCAGCCCCTCCCAATAAGCCATGAACTAAGATAACGGGTGTCTTTCCAGACTGGGTGGTGACAGCAGTAGCAGTAGCTATTGTCTCATCCCCCTGTTCATACACATCTTCTATTTTATAAGTAGACTCCAATAAATGGGTGTTATCAACATCATCCGCTTCGCCATCCAGACTGATATCATCATCATATTTTACAGTCTTTGAAATTTTAAATGTCCCATCATCACCAATGCTCTCAGCGTCGATTTCTAGTGGTAAATTGATAAGTTTTACTTTCCCTTTTTTCCTCTTGAATTTTCCTCTTTTAGCTTCTTTTGTTGGTACATATTCTGTAAAATCTTTGCTGGATAGTAAAACAAAAGTCCCTCCTCCTACAAACTCAACCTCTATTGAATTTGTCCTTTTGGAATACTTTTGTTCCTTAATAGGTTCTAACTGAACTTTCTTTTCATTGTATTTATATAAAACATAGTCTTCATTTTTTTCTTTCTCATTAACCGGTATCGACAGATTAAATTCTATGTTTGGATCCAAGCTTACAATATTGAAAGTTAGCGCACTCCTTATTTTTTGGGCTAACAGAACCGGTGTCTGACGGACAATTACTTTCTGAGGAACGTTTGAAATTCCGATCATTTCGCCTTTTATGCCAAATTCATTTTTTGGAAATGTGTATTTATGTTTCTCATCCCCATCCAACTTTTTGTTGTTGTTTTCATCAGAATTTAATGGATCCGATCCTAAATACGAAATTTCAATACCATCTTTAAGACCGTCTCCATCAGTATCTGCAACTGATGGTTTTGTTTGGTATTTATCTATTTCAACTTTATCATCTAAACCATCGCCATCACTATCTTTAGCATCTAATTTTGTTCCCAATTCCTGCTCTTCAAGATTTGTAAGTCCGTCACCGTCATAATCTTCATCACCATCTAATATCCCATTACCATTAGTATCATTGTTTATTGTGCTGGTAATAAACAATTCATTAAAGTCTGTTAATCCATCATTATCGCTATCCTGTTTAAACTCTATACTGTCAATAGTTTTTTGCTTAGATTTTGCATAAGCTTCAGGTGTCATCACCCCTTGGAAGAAAAATAATGTAACAAGTGATGCTGATAACGTTAGAATATGTATTTTCTTCATTAACATTATTAAACCTCCTATTTTTCAATTTTTTACCTTTACGTTGGTATTATATTCTTATAATTTTGACATATCAACACTTTATATGTCATATTTTAGGATTGATCTTTAATCGTGCTTGAAATTTTTCTAACGTAGTTTTCGTTTTTTATATGGCTTGTTTACGAATCTCTACAGTCCCAAAAAAGTGCACAGCCCAAACTGGTACGTCGCCTGCAATTCTATGAGTCCCTGATGCACCACTTCCTGTCGTCAGGAATTTGCTGTAGGGGCGGGACCACTCATTGAGCCGTCTGAGACGGTCACTCCCGCCAAATCTTGGCCATCGTTCCTCTATCTTCATTTGTCGAGTACATATTTTTTCGAAAAGCTTGAATGCCATGACCTTCATCTGCGGCTAGCCTTTAGCAAGTACGCCGTAGCTATAAACGATTGAATTATCGATGCCTCATCAAATAGATGTCTATTATTCATGCTTTGTACATATACATATTTCTCCCTTTCTACTAGACGCCCTAATTTCATTTAAGTAGCTTTTCCAATAGCCAAGTATTGCTCGGCGTGATATCCTTTAATAAATCTTTCGGTAACCCCAAAAGCAAAGCAAGCAAAAAAATAAACCACCAGCACTGAAGTGACCCCAAAAAGTTAGACAGTAATTTTAGTTAAGCCGCAAGTAAGGTTTGAGTTCGGTATTGCACTGGATTCAAGCCTTTTAATTTTGCCTTGATGCGTTTGTTATTATAGTAGTCGATGTATTTTGCCAACTCTTGTTTAAAATGCTTAATGCATTCAAACTCTTGCATATTATAATAATTCTGATTTCAGGATACCAAAGAAGTTCACAGCATTGTCATGACAGTTTCCTTTCCGCGACATACTCTGCATAACGTTCTTCTCTTTCAATGCATGTTGGTACTTGCTCATTTGGTAATGCCAGCCTTGATCTGAGTGAATAAGCGTCTTCACTTTCGGGTAGATAACTGAAGTCAAATAGCCGTTGACCTGCTTTGTCAACGGCTTTACACTTTCATCTCGTCTTGTCAAAAATCAATTGCAACGTGACCCCCGGTCACGCACGACGCGCTCCTTCCTCCAGCGCCTCGTCGCTTTCCGGAAGCTGGCGGATTGACGCGATCAAGCGCGCGATCATCTCCCGCTGGCGTGCAGTCTCCTCGTCGTCCCACTGCAGTGCATCGGCCATCAGCCTGACGACCTGCTCCGCCTTTTCTTCCGCCTTGTGCAGTTGAAAATACGTCCAGCCGGTGCGCAGCCGCAGGAAGTCCACGGCGTGCACTGTCATCTCCTCCTCCACGGCGTACTGAATCTGCGCCCGCAGCAGCTGTTCGGGGGTGAGCGGCGGTTCCGGCAGCCGGTCGTAAATCCGCAGCGTGTTGGTGCCGTATGTGTCGAGCCACTCCTGCGCCGTATGGCGATCGACGCCTTTTTCCATCCCCATCCGCAGCATCTCCTGCTTCCAGTCTTCATACCGCTCCCATCCTCGCCGCTCTCCGCCGCTAATCACGATCCGGTCGGTCGTGCAGCCGGGAAAGGATCGGCCTTTCCGCTCCTGCAGCCGCTGCGCCACCAGATCGACCACCTTCTCCGCCATCTTGCGGAAGCCGGTCAGCTTGCCTCCTGCAATGGTGATCAGTCCGGAAGGGGAATGAAACACCTCGTCTTTCCGCGACAGTTCCGACGGTCCTTTGCCCTCCTCGTAAATCAGCGGGCGCAGTCCGGCCCAGTGGGAGAGCACGTCCTGCGGCTTCAGCCTGACATCGGGGAACATCGCGTTGACCGCACGCAGCAGGTAGTCGCGATCTTCCACGGTGGTGCGGGGCTGGTCGATGTCGTTGCGGTAGGGCGTGTCGGTCGTACCGATGTAGGTGACCGCGCCGCGCGGGATGACAAACACCATGCGTCCGTCCGGGGTGTCAAAATACGCCGCTTGCGACACCGGCAGACGATCGTAGGCGACCACCAGATGGACGCCTTTCGTCAGGTAGAGGCGCTTGCCGGCAAGCGAGCCGTCCAATTGTCGCAGTTCGTCCACCCAGGGTCCGGCGGCGTTGACGATGCAGGCGGCGTACAGATCAAACGTCTGGCCCGACACGCCATCCGCGACGCGCACCCCCGTCAACCGGCCGTTGTGGTAGAGAAACTGGCGCGCTGCCGCGTAATTGACCGCCCGCGCTCCATGTGCCACCGCCGTCTTCATGATGTCGAGCGTCAGCCGGGCGTCGTCCGTGCGGTATTCCACGTAGAGGCCGCCTCCTTTGAGCCGGTCCCGCCTGAGCAGCGGCTCCTGCCGGATCGTCTCGTCGCGGCTGAGCATTTTCCGCCGCTCCGCTCGCTCCACGCCGGCCAGCAGGTCGTACAGGTAGAGGCCGACCGACGTAGCCAGGTAGCCGTACGTTCCCCCTTGGTAGATCGGCAGCAGCATCGGGGCGGGAATGACCAGATGGGGGGCGTTTTTGTACAGGATGGCTCGTTCTCTCCCCACTTCCCGCACCAGCTTCACTTCTCCCTGCTTCAGATACCGGAGCCCGCCGTGAATCAGTTTGGTGGAGCGGCTGCTCGTCCCCGAACCGAAGTCCGCTTTTTCCACCACGCCCACCTTCATGCCGCGGACGCTGGCGTCCAGGGCGATGCCCGCACCGGTAATCCCGCCGCCGATCACGAGCAGGTCAAGCGTCTCTCCTGCCATTTCCTGAAGTACAGCCAGTCGGCTGCTCGCTGAAAATGTCTTGTTCACACAAAAGCCTCCTCTCCGGCGGGAACAAAGCCTCCCTGCTGCTTCGCCCGCGCCGGTTCTTCTCACGCGCTTCAATGGTTCATCATGAAAAAACCCCCGTGAAAAGTGCAGCCTGCCGTCATCAGACAAGCTGTCCTTTCAAGGGGGTTCTCCTGTTCTCTTCCCTGTATCCTATTTATAAAAATGATCAAGAAGACTTGCGATACAACACGCCGCTAGTACCACAGTTCCTTGGTGCCGACCGATACAGCCAGCGCCCCGGCGGCAAGCGCGTCGTCAATTTCCTGCTTGGTGCCCACCAGTCCGCCGGCAATGATGGGCAGCGGCGTCAGGTCAGTCATCTCCCGGATCACTCGCGGCATCACCCCAGGCATCACTTCGACCGCGTCCGGCATGCTCTGCTCCACGACCTTGATGCCTTTGATCACGGCGTTGCGGTCGATCAGAAAGATGCGTTGGATTGCCATCAGCCCCATCTCCTTGGCGACCCGAATCAGGTTGCTGCGGGTGGAGATGATGCCGGTCGGAGCGATGTATTGAGCCACGTACGCCACGCCGCTTTTATCGGGCGCGATGCCTTCGATGAACTCCATGTGCAAAAAGACGCATTTGCCGGCCTGCTTGATCCGGTCGACCAGCTCCTTGACGTTGAAAATCGAGCCAGTCAGCAGAAAGACGATATTCACGTCGCTGTTGATCGCGTCATCCACATCGGCTTCCGCTTGAACCGCAGCGATGGTCTGGTGTTCGACTAGATCGACAATAGGATACATCCGTTACCCTCCAGGTCAGGTTGGTTGTACCTATTATACCACCAGTTTCTAAATATTCACAATTTCTTTAATGCTATTTAAAATGTAGCGCGGACGGTATTCGCTCCGCTCGGCCATCTCCCTCGTGGAGATTCCGGTCAGCACGAGGACGGAATTCATCCCGGTATCGTTGCCCATTTTAATGTCTGTTTCCAAACGGTCGCCCACCATGTAGCAGGAAGCGTAGTCCAACCCCAGGTGGCGGACGGCCTCTTCCGCCGCGATCGGAGAAGGTTTGCCCACCACGAGGTCGATCGGCCTGCCCGTCGCCCCTTCCAATGCGCCGATAAACGCGCCGGTGTCCGGGATTTGTCCGTCTTCCAGCGGGCACGTCCGGTCCGGGTTGGTGGCGATCACCTTTGCTCCCCGTACCGCCGCCTGATACAGCGTGTTCAGCGTCTCGTAGCTGAACCGCCGATCCCACGACAGGACGACGTACTGCACATCGTACGGGTCGTCGCTCATGACGATGCCATGGGCCGCCAGCTCGTCACGGATCGGCTGCTCCCCGATGACCAGCACCCGCTCGCCCGGCTGCAATACCCGCTGCAGATACCGGGCCGTGATCAGCGAAGAGTTGAGCACGTCGTCCACTGTTGTGGGGATGCCCATGTTTGTCAGCTTCTCCGCGTAGGACTGGCGGGTGGCGATCGGCTTGTTGGAGAGGAACACCACCTTGTCGCCGCGCGCTCGCAGCGTCCGAATCGCCTCCGCCGCCCCCTCAATCAACCGATCACCCAGATAGACCGTACCGTCGAGGTCAAAGATAAACCCTCTCATTGTCCGTTCTCCTTAGTACAGTTGGTCTTTGGTCAGTTTTTTTGCCAGAGACTGCAGTGCGATGACAATGGCGATGATCAGGATCGCCATGGCTGAAGCGGTGTAGTACTCGCCCCGCAGCAGGTTTTGAAACACAGCCAGGCTCATCGGCGCCCAATCCGTCGGCGCCAGCAGCAGCGAGATGCTGGTCTCCTTGATTACCGTCACGAACACCAGGATCGCACCTGCCGCGATGCCCGGCAGCATCAGCGGGCCGATGACCGTAACGGCTGCCAGCAGGTTGGAGGCGCCCAGGTTGACGGCCGCTTCTTCGATGTCTTTGCGGATCGCCATCATTGAGCTCATCGTCGAGCGGATCATGTACGGCATCCGCCGGATCGTGTAGGCGACGATCAGCAAGAGGGCGGTGCCGGTCAATTTCAGCGGCGCCGTATTAAACGTCTGGATCAGCGCAATTCCCAGGGAAATACCCGGCACGATCAGCGGGATCGACGAGACGAAGTCAAGTCCGCCGGAGCCGCGCCGCACCACGAAGTAGGAAACAAACGTGGCAATCACGACGCTCAGCACCAGCGCGCCGGCCGCCAGCACCAGGCTGTTCACAATATTTTTATGCGACGTGCTGAAAATGGTCAGATAATGCTTCAGCGTGTAGCCGTCGGGCAGGGCGTGATGCCCCCAGGTGGTCGCCAGCGACGAGAGAAAGACGGAACCGACGGCCAAAAGCGGCACCAGCATCACCAGGAAAGTGTAGACGGTGAGCACGGAGACGACCCCTTTGTGGTCATTCAGCTTCTGCCGCGTCGGCTTGCCCGAGATGGTGCCGTACTCCTTCCCTTTGACCACTAACCGCTGCAGCCAGAAAAAGAAGGCGGCCACCAGCAGCATGATGACGGTCAGGACGGCCGAGCCCGCCCAGTTGTAGAAGCCGGCGATCTCGCGGTACGCTTCGACCACGATCAGGTTCAGGTCTTTGGGCGCCAGAATGATCGGCGTCCCGAAATCGGAAAAGCTGACGGTAAAAATCAACAGCATGCTGGAGACGATCCCCGGCACGGCCAGCGGCAGGGTCACCCGCAAAAAGGTGTACCAGCCTTTCGCCCCCAGGTTTTGCGACGCCTCCTCCAGCGTCAGGTCGCTGATCTTGAACGCCGCCACCATCGGCCACAGCGCGTAGGGAAAGAAGAAAAAGACCTGTACCAGCACGATTCCCAGCATCGACTGCACGTCAAACAGCACGCCTTCGCCGCCCAGCGACCGGTAGATGTGGTTGACCCACCCGGTCTTGCCGAACATCAGCGTAAACGCGTAGGAGGAGATGAACGTCGGCACCACCAGCGGGATGGTGCAGAGCGCGGCGAAGAACGGTTTCCACGGCATGGTGGTGCGGGCGAAGGCGTAGGCGATCGGCAGCACCAACACCGTCACCAGCAGCGCCACCCCCGTGCTCAGCTTCAGGCTGTTCATCAGCGCGGCAAAGTACCCGGTGCCTTCCACCAGCGACGAGTACGCGTCCAGCGACAGGTTGGAGAGCTTCTTCAGCGTGGACATCAAGATTTTTTGACTGGTCAGGCTGCCAAACAGGTTGACCGGCTCTCCGGTCAGGCTGACGAGCAGGATGGAAAACAGCGGGACCAGCAAAAACACGAGGAAAAAAAGATACATCAACCATTTCAGCACGGTAAAGCCGCTGAGGGCAAAAGAGTACCGCTGTTTCATAAGATCACCACGACATTCGGATCGATTGCCAGCTTCACGTTCGTCCCCGCTGGCAGCACCGGGCTGCCCGCTTCAAAGGTTTTGTCCACTTCCATCTGCAGCTGCCCCACCTGCACGTCGTAGCGGATGGTCGCTCCCAGATAGGTGGACATCAAGATCGTGCCTTCCAGCAGGTTGTCTCCCGCATCCGCCTGCGCCTCGTCTGCAAACAGACGGATGCTTTCCGGCCGAATAATCACGTCCACTTCGCTGCGGTTGGTCGAAAACGCGGAGCGGATGATTCCGTCGCCGACGAGCTGCAGCACCGTGCCCGCCTCGCCGGACTCCTTCACCGTCGCTTTAAAGATGTTGGACGAGCCGACGAAATCGGCGACAAACGTGGAGGCTGGCTGGCTGTACAGGGACGTGGGCGTGTCCACCTGCACCAGTTTGCCGCCCTGCATCACCGCCACGCGGTCGGCCATGCTCATCGCTTCTTCCTGGTCGTGCGTCACGAAAATCGTCGTGATCCCCACTTTCTGCTGGATGCGCCGAATCGTGACGCGCATGCTGTTGCGCAGCTTCTTGTCCAGGTTGGACAGAGGCTCATCCATCAGCAGGACGGCCGGCTCCATGATCAGCGCCCGGGCCAGCGCCACGCGCTGCTGCTGGCCGCCCGAAAGCTGTCCGGGCAGTCGGTCGGCGAGGTGGCCAAGCTCGACGAAGTCAAGGGCGTCACGCACCTTTTGTTCGATCTCCTTGTCCACTTTCCCCAGCTTGCGGTTGAGCATGTGGGCCAGCACGGACAGCTTCGTGCCCAGGCCGCCCTGGTAAAAGCGGCGCACCTGCAGGCTGTAGGCGACGTTTTCAAATACGCTGAGATGGGGAAACAGCGCGTAGCTTTGAAACACCATGCCGCAGTTCCGCTGGTTGGCGGGCACGTGGCTTACATCCCGCTCCCCGATGAAAATCTTTCCTGAGGTGGGGCTTTCAAAACCGGCCACACAGCGCATGGTCGTCGTTTTGCCGCAGCCGGATGGCCCTAGCAGAGCGAAGAATTCGCCTTCGCGAATCTCCAGATTGACGTCTTCCAAAGCGGTGATTCCGTTGAATTGCTTGTGCAAGTGCTCGATTCGAACCGACCCCATGCAAGAGCCTCCTTACTGGAATTTTTGCCGCCACTCGTTGCGCACCCGGTCGTAGTTGCTCACGACCCAGTCGATGTCCAGCTCCTGCGCGTGCGGGATGACTTTCTCCAGGGTAAGCGGCGTTTTCGACTCCACGTCTTTGGAGATCGGGATGTGGTACCAGTTGGCCAGCGTTTGCTGCCCTTCCTTGGACAGCAGGTAGTCGATCAGCGCCTTGCCGCCATCAGGATTCGGGCCGTCTTTTACGAGCGACACCGGGTTGACGATGACCGGCGTCTTGTCCGGCACGATGAAATCGATTTTCTCCCCCTTGGCCTTCATTTCGTACACCATGAAGTCAAAGGCGATCGCAATGTGCGCCTCCCCTTTGGCTACTGCTTTGGAAGGTGCGGAGCCGGAGTCGGGCATGGCGCTCATCTGTTCCACCAATTTTTTGAAGTAGTCCCAGCCCTGCTCTTCGCCGCGGGCCATCAGTTGACTCAGCACAGTGAGGGTGGCGGTGCCGGACGCGGCGGGGTTGGGCATCTGGATTTTGCCCTTCCATTTGGGGTCAAGCAGGTCGTCCCAGTTTTTCGGCGCCTCTTCCGGCTTCACCAGGTCGCTGTTGTAGGCAAAGCCGAGCACGAACACTTCCGCGCCGATCCACTTCCAGTCCTTGTCGCGGAGCTTGATGCCGTCCCGCACTTCCGGCCAATCCTTGATTGCTTCCGGCGTGTACGATGTGATGATGTCCTTGTCCTTGGCCGCTTCAAACGGCAGGAATCCTCCGCCGCCGTACCAGACGTCCGCCTGCGGGTTGTCTTTTTCCGCAATCATGCGGTTGACCAGCACGTTGGTCCCCGCGTACTGCACGTTGATGGAAGACCCTTTGAAAGCCTTTTCAAAATTGAGACCAATTTCTTTGGTCATATCCGGCGTCTCAGGGGAATACAGCGCGATCGGGCCCAGTTCTTTTGTTCCTCCCGATCCGTCTCCCGCCGGTGTGCTGCCGGACGAAGCCTCCTGGCCGGAGGAGCACCCTGCCAAGGCGACAGTGGAGAGCAAAACGGCTGTGGCTGCTACGTTCAACCATTTTTTCAACATGTGTCAGACCCCTCTTTCTGTGATTGTTGATCGAATAGTCAAACAGTTTCCGAGGAAAAAGAAAAACCCTCACGTAGATAAACACATCCCCCTTTGGGAGTGTGTTTACGGGTAAGGGTTTCTCCGTTTCTCCGCCTAACCGTATGGGAAAATATGCTATCCGATCAGTGTTTCTTCCAGTATAACCAGTTTCTTTTCTATCTGTCAACGAAAATGATCGAATTTTTCGGACAAGTCAGTCTAGAATGAAGGAAATTACTGGGTCCCAAACGTAAATAAATAGGTATGCGGAAAATAGTTTTGAGTGAAGGAGTCCTTCCCCCGCTTACCTTGCTTTTGTTGTGATGTTGGGGCAGCCGTTTTATTTCATCAGAAAGCTTGTAAAAAATGAATATCTCATGGCTGTTCTTATGCATGTTCTTCAATAAAAAATCATTTCAGCTAATCGCTTTGTATGCAAAACGACCTCTTACAGTTTTTAGTGCTTGATTTTGCCGCGATTTTCTATATACTTGAACCGTAACAAAACTTCACAGATTATCCTCATCACATGCGATGGGGATAGAGGTCGCGGCTTTTATATGATTCTGGCACGAGATCCAGAGAAGATCGATGACTCCAGAGGAGGGAAAAGCCGCCGAAGTCCGCTGTGCATTCTCTGGGCACACGGGCTGGGGCTGTACTCGAAAGGGGCAGAACTGTCACGTTTGCGAGCCGGGCAAACGTGATGTGCTATCTTCAACGAAGGCTTGGTGGGGATGTAACAGTACCGCCCTGTTCGTTGGGGCGGTATTTTTTATGTCCGACCTTCCTTCTGACTATCTTTGTAGAAAGGTCGTGCAAGCACTCATGGAATCCAATCAACTGCAGCGGGGCCTCAAGGCCCGACATCTGACCATGATCGCCATTGGCGGCTCCATCGGCACGGGGCTGTTTTTGGCGAGCGGCGGCTCCATCCACTCCGCCGGTCCGGGCGGCGCACTCGTCGCCTACGCGGCCATCAGCCTGATGGTCTACTTCCTGATGACCAGTTTGGGCGAGATGGCGGCGTTTCTCCCCGTCTCCGGTTCATTTTCCACCTACGCGACGAAGTTCGTCGATCCGTCCCTCGGCTTTGCGCTGGGGTGGAACTACTGGTACAACTGGGCCATCACCATCGCCGTCGAGCTGTCAGCCGGGGCCTTGATCATGAAATACTGGTTCCCCGACACGCCGTCCATCTTGTGGAGCGCCCTGTTCCTCGCGCTTATGTTTGGTCTGAATTATTTGTCTGTAAAAGGATACGGCGAATCGGAATACTGGTTTTCCCTCATCAAGGTAGCGACCGTAATCATCTTCATCGTCATCGGCCTGCTGATGATCTTGGGCATCATGGGCGGTGAAGCAGTCGGCTTCCGCAACTTTACCGTCGGCGATGCACCGTTCAACGGCGGCTTCATGGCGATGCTCGGCGTCTTCATGATCGCCGGCTTCTCCTTCCAGGGGACGGAGCTGGTCGGGATCGCTGCGGGTGAAAGCGAAAACCCTGCCAAAAACGTGCCGAAAGCGATCAAGCAGGTGTTTTGGCGCATCCTGCTGTTCTACATCCTGGCGATCTTCGTGATTGGGCTGTTGATCCCGTACGACAACCCCAACCTGGTCAACGGCGACATCGAGAACATCGCGATCAGCCCGTTTACGCTGGTGTTCCAAAAAGCCGGACTCGCCTTTGCCGCATCCGTCATGAACGCCGTCATCCTGACCTCCGTCCTGTCGGCGGGCAACTCCGGCATGTACGCCTCCACCCGCATGCTGTGGACGCTGGCCAAGGAAGGAAAGGCGCCCAAGCTGTTCAGCAAGGTAAACAAGCGGGGCGTTCCGGTTAATGCGCTGCTGCTGACTGCCAGCATCGGGATGTTTGCGTTTCTCGCCTCCCTGTTTGGCGACGGGACTGTCTACATCTGGCTGCTCAACGCCTCGGGGATGTCCGGGTTTATTGCCTGGCTGGGCATCGCAATCAGCCACTACCGCTTCCGCAAAGCGTTTGCAGCCCAAGGCCGCGATTTGAACGAACTGCCGTACCGGGCGAAGTGGTTCCCGTTTGGCCCGATTTTCGCATTCGTCGTCTGCTGTTTCGTCATCCTCGGCCAAAACTACACCGCCTTCACCGGGGAGACGATCGATTGGAACGGCATTCTCGTCTCGTACATCGGCCTGCCGCTGTTTTTGATCGTCTGGCTCGGCTACAAAGCCGTGAAAAAGACGAAAGTGGTGCCGCTGCGGGAAGTGGATCTCTCCACGGACGAATCTACAATATCCAACTAATCGGTATAGCAAAGGCCGGGGAACCCCCGGCCTTTCCTTTTTTACGACAGTCGCTGCACGAACCGCCCCATCCGTTCCAGCGCCTTCCCAAGCTGATCCAGGGAAGTGGCGTAGGAGCAGCGGATGTGGCCTCTGCCGCTGTCGCCAAACACATCACCCGGCACCACGGCCACCTTTTCCTCCATCAGCAGCCGCTCGGCAAACTCGCCGGCATCCAGCCCGGTGGACGCGATCGAAGGAAACGCGTAAAACGCCCCTTCCGGCTCGTGGCAGGACAGGCCGATCTCCTTGAATCCCTGCACGACGAAATTGCGCCGCTGCCGGTAGCTTTCCACCATCCTCTCCATGTCCGCCTGACCATGCCGCAGCGCCTCCAGAGCGGCCATCTGCGCCATGATCGGCGCGCACAGCATGGTGTACTGGTGAATCTTCAGCATGCCGCCGAGCAGATCTTCCGGCGCGCAGACGTAGCCGAGGCGCCAGCCCGTCATCGCGAACGCTTTGGAAAAACCTGAGATCAGGATCGTCCTCTCCTTCATCCCGGGCAGGGCGGCGATGCTCTCATGCCGCTGACCGTAACTCAGCTCCGCGTAAATCTCGTCGGAGATGACCAGCAGATCGTGCTTGACGAGGATCGGGATCAGCCGCTTCCACTCCTCCGCCGACATCGTGCTGCCGGTCGGGTTGTTCGGGTAGCAGAAGATGATCGCCTTGGTGCGCGGCGTGATGTGCGCCTCCAGCTCCTCAGGCGTTAATTTAAACGACTGCTCCGCGCGCGTGTGCAAAAACACCGGCACCCCGCCGGCCAGACGGATGACCGGTTCGTAGGAGACATAGCAGGGCTCGACGACCAATACCTCGTCGCCGGGATCGACGATGGCCCGCAGCGCGATGTCAATCGCTTCACTGGCACCGACTGTAATCATGATCTCTTTTTCCGGATGGTACGAGACGGCGAAGCGCTCCTCCAGGTACTTGTGAATCTCCCTGCGCAGCTCGATGAGACCGGCATTGGAGGTATACGCCGTGTAGCCCCGTTCCAGCGAGGCGATGCAGGCTTCCCGCACGCGCCACGGGGTGACGAAATCCGGTTCCCCTACCCCGAGCGAGATGACCCCTTCCATCGAAGCGGCCAGGTCAAAGAAACGGCGGATGCCCGACGGCTTGAGCGAGGCGACCGTGGCGGACAAGCGCTGACGTACACTGATTTGCTGACTCATGGGGTTACCACCATCCTGTGGTCTTCGTCTCTGTCTTCAAACTGAATGCCGTCGTGTTTGTACCGCTTGAGGATAAAGTGGGTCGCGGTCGAGACGACGGAATCCAGCGTGGCCAGCTTTTGCGACACAAACGACGCCACTTCCCGCATCGTTTTTCCTTCCAGCACGACGGACAGGTCGTAGCTGGCGCCGGACATCAGGTAGACGGCCTTCACTTCCGGGAAACGGCAGATTCGCTCCGCCACCTCGTCAAAACCCACTTCCCGCTTCGGCGTCACCTTGACATCGATCATGGCCGTCACGTACGGATGGTCCTCCACCAGCTCCCAGTTGATCAGCGCGGGATACTTGACGATCACTTTTTCCGCTTCCAGCCGGGCGATTGTCTCTTTTACGCTATCCACCGGTTCGGCCAACAAGCTGGCGATCTGTTCCGGGTTCAGGCGGCTGTCCTGTTCCAGCAGCCGCAAGAGTTCACGCTGCTTTTGACGATCCATTACTTCCACTCCATTCCTGTAAAATTGCGCGTGGCCAACCCGCGTACTCCAACAAAAAATCGCCCCGCAACCGAATCCGGAACATTCGTCCCAAAGATTCGATTGCTGAGGCGACGGAATCGCGGTACCACTCAGCTTTTCTGCTCTCCTCACGAAAAGCAGACTCGGAAAGTCCTGCACAGACTTTCACCCGATAACGGGGGCTGATCCGCTGCTTTCTACTCGCAATTTCAAAAGCAGGAGCTCCAAGGCGGCTTCAAAGAGAGATGACGGCCCCCCTCTCAGCTTGCAGGCAGGCTCTCTGAACGTCAGCGCCCTCTCTTACTCTTCCTCTTCAATGCCGTGGTATGCTATGCATCTGTCGGCTCCTTCGCTGGTGCAAGGAAGGAGGTAAGCATGAGAGATTATAAAAACAGTTGACCGCGTTTGTCAATACGCCCTACCTTCCTCCCCGCAGGCCGGTTTCCCAAACAAGGGGGACATCATCACTGGGCGTACTCGCCGTTGTAGCTGACCAGCACCACGTCTTTGACCCCTTCCAATGCAGAGAAATCGTTGACAAACGCGGTGTTGTCGTCGCGAATCCGCAGTTCCACCGTCAGCTCGGTCAGCTCCTTGCGCACCGTCTTTGACTTCAGCACGGCGTTCATTTTCCGAATCCGCCGCTTGACCTCGTCTTCGGCAATCGCTTCGTAATGCAGGATCAACAGATAGGGGGAGGAGGCTTCCTTGCGCCGCGTCAGCCACCAGATCGTAAGACCCACCACCAGCGAACCGACGATGGCAACGGAGTATATCTTCGCCCCCGCGGCAATGCCCGCCGAGATAGCCCAAAACATGTAGACGATGTCCATCGGATCCTTGACCGCCGTCCGAAACCGGACGATGCTGAGTGCTCCAACCATGCCGAGCGAGAGCACGATGTTGGTGCTGATGGTCATGATAATCAGCGCGGTGATAATCGTCATCAGCACGAACGTGACGTTGTAATTGTGGCTGTATACCACTCCCCGGTAGCAGACGCGGTACACGTAGTAGATAAACATGCCGACCGCAAACGCGACCAAAAGACTCAGACACATGTCCACCCACGATACATTGGTAAACGCCCCGAGGTTGAGCACGCTTTTTTTGATGATATCCCGAAACGTAATCAGCTCGTCCATAACGCACTTCCTTTCCCATCCATACAGTGCATCCCACCGCGTATCCGCCGTTAGCGGTCGTATACTTTTTGCCTCTCCTTGCACAGGACGTACTTGGAGATCGCCGAACGCTGGTGAGCCGACACCTGCGCCAGCGAGCGAATCGTCCCCGGCAAAAAGCGCCGGAATTTGATCTCCATGATCATCCGCGGCCCCTGGATCGCTTCCCAGGTAGCCAGGTTGGGGTCAAACAGGTCAAACGAATGAAGCCCGGCTGCCAGCTGTTTGTCAAAGGTAACCCGGGTGTTGGTGGAAACATCCACATACGCCTCCCGGATGTAGTCGACGATGACGGACGGCCTCATCGCACCTGCCTTGAGATCCTGGTAAAAATCAGCCAACAGGCGCTGCCCCTTGTCCGCCAACCAGTCGATGTCACCCTCCAGCAGCCGGTACACCTGACTGCGGGTCAACGGGGCCGATTCCTTGAGCACGTACTCGTTCCACTTGCTTTTTCGCTCCAGCCGGATGATCCGGTCGCTGACGTTGTAGATGCGGATGCGGTACTTTTTCCGCTGGAAGTAACCGCTGATCTTGTCGTACAGCGCGCTCTCCCGGATGTCGTCAAAATACAGGCTGCGGATGTGGTAGCCTTCGTCGTTTACGGAATGGCGGTCCAAGGGAAGGAGCGCCCGCAGCCGGTTGCGCAACCCGACGTAATCGTGCGGATGAATATAGTACTTCAGTTCATGACGCAGCGTGTTTCCGTTTCCATGCACGCACAGGCTCCCCTCCCGTCATTTCACGTAAAAGTCGCGGACGCCGTTATAGACGTTGCCGTTCTCGTCAAAGAACTTGTCAAAGGCCGTCATCACGTGCCCCTTCGCGTCCTTCACCGTGACTCGCCAAAAGTAACGGCCCTTGCCGATGCCGTTCAGCACGAGCGAGGTTCCCTTCAACCCGTCGCGATCCACCAACGGGCGGGCAAACGACGGCTCTTTCGCCAACTGGAAGCGGTAGGTCAGCTCATCGCCCTGCAGGTCGTACGACATCCCCCAGCGAAACGTCAGCGTTCCGTTCGCCTGCTCCACATCTGCCAGATAATACGGCATCGGTGCCTGCAAGCTGGCGATGAATGCCTGCTCATTCTTCACGGGCATTTGGATGATCCGCTCCAGCTCCTGCTCGTACAACTCCACCCGCCCCGGCAGGTAGCGGATGTCCGGTTCGCGTCTGACGAAAGCGGACACGACCGGTTTGTACGTCTCGATCATGCGCCGCGAGTTTTCCGGATTGATGATGGTGCGAAGTTGGCGCACTTTGGCCACAAGCTGCTCGACGTTTTGCGGATTTTTAAAAAACCGGTTGGCCAGCACGCTGCCCCAATAGTTATGAATCCCCCGCTCCCACAATGCGCGCTCATTGGGATTACCGGCCGGGCTGCCGTAAAAATCAAACGCCGCGTCGTAATCCCATGGGAGGAAATACCATTTTTCCGCGTTCAGCGGAGAATAGAGGAAAAAGTTTTGTGTCATCGTGTCAACATTGTCCATCAGGATGTTGGCCGCCATCCAGGTCAGGAAGTTGTCGCGGTCGAAATGGCGGTCAAAGACTTCGTCGAAATCCTTGGTCATGTCATTCACATCATCCAGCATGCGCAGCAGTTTGGCATGGTCATGGGAACCGTTGATTTCCAGGACGGACTCGAAAGCCTGTTTGTCGTACGTGGGATCGTCCGCCATTTTCAACTTGTCGGGATAGCGGAAAAACTCAAAGTTGGTAGCCTTGTACAGATGGCCGTAGGGGTCCAGCCCGTGCGTCCGGAGAAACGACTTGTTGGGCTGTTCAATCTGGGTGTACAGGCCGTAATCCTCAAACGGCGCCTGCGCCCGCCCGCTGGTGAGATCCCTGACATGCAGGTGAACGAACTGGGTGCGCAGGCTGGTGATGTCCGGCAGCTGCTTGAAGTAGTCAAAGCTCAGTTTGTTGCGCAGCCGGGAAAAATCGTACACGTGCTTGTTCAGGTTGATGGTCCGCTGATCCCGCCAGTAGCCGGCATTGTCAAAGAGCCTGATCTTGTACGACTTCTGCATCGCCTTGATCGACGACTTGCCCCGAAGGGTGATGGAAGCGTTGGGCTCGTTCGTTCCGTAACCAAACATCCCCTTTTGTGGTCCCTGATCCGTCCCTTCCTGCACGATGACGTTCAGTTTTCGCTCGACCGTGTTGTCGTTCTCGTTGGCGATGCGGTTCAACTCCGCCCAGGTCATCGGCCGCTCGGCGCTGAGGTTGTCATCCGTCACGGTAATGTACAGGTGTACGACGCTTCCCGGCTGATCCTTATCGTAGACCAGCCGATTTTCCTGCAATTTGGGCGCGTACTCCACGGCAGGCGGCACGACCGGCCCCTCCACCTGCGGCTGGCTGACATCTGCGTCCGGCGCACAACCGCCAGCTGCGACGCTTATCGCCAGCAAGACAGCCAGCCACCCGCTTCTCCATATCTGTTTCATTCCATTTTTTCCTCCTCCATTGTCACCCTGCCCTGCCGCGCATCCGGTCTTGCTCCCGCGATGCCAGCGGCTGTGCGCTGAACGTCGCGTAGTGCAGCCGGCGCAGCCGGTATATCAGCCTGCTCAGAGTGGCGATGAGGACGGGAAACGAGGCGGCAAACAGGGACAGCCCCTGGTATTCGATGTCGCGCAGGGCCCAGGCAGCTGCTATGTTGGCCGCCAAAAAGATCGCCGAGAGCGCCAGCGCTCCCTTTCGATCATCAAAGTAGAGCAACAGCAACAGCGAAACACTGGTCATGATGTACGTGTAAAAGGACATAACCAAAATGTTGAAGGTATCCACCTGTTGGGCGGTAAAACCGATGTAGGGCAGATACAGGATGCCGCAGGCTACAGCCACCAGCGAAAAGACGAGTTGAATCCCCATCAGCTTGGCCATCTCGCCGATCAGCACCTGTTCCATCTCGCGGCGGGCGCGGTCGATCTCGATAATGCTTCCCTGTCCAAGAATCGCGTCGTAATACTGGCGATACTTCGGGTAAAATGCCGTCTCCACCGACACCACGAACCAGACCAGCGTCGGCAGCACGGAGAGGACGGCGTAGTAGACGGCCACATCGTATTCCGGAGCAAGCAGAAACGTCCCCTCCAGCCACTCGCCGTGAAACACCCACTGGGCAAACTGATGCGCATACATCGAGAAGGCGGTGAACAGGCCGATCGCCAACAGGGAGGGATACTGGCGCAGATACGAGACCAATCCATTCGGATACAGCGGCTTGGGTGTGCGAAAGAAACGCTCAATCTCCCACAGCAGTACCGATGCCGTGACAAAAAATCCGCCGGCCAATCCGGCAAACAGCCCCCACGCTGCCAGATGCTCCCCTTCCAGACGAACGTACAGCCAGACCGCAATCATCGCCAGCAGCATGCCTGCGAAAAATGCCCCGGCAATCCGGCGGTACGCTTTCATCGCCGACACGTACACCACGCCCATCCAGATGACAATCAGCTCCATGTACATCACAACCAACACCAGCTTCTCCGCCAGCTCCAGCGGCGCCAGCAGGAGAAAAGCCGCAGCGGGCACCGCAGCGCTGCCCAGCGCCAGCTGCAGGCTTCTATAAAACGTCGGCAGCAGTTCGTCGTAGCGTTTATCGTAGAGCTGGTCGGACGCAAGCCGGGTAAACAGCATGGAGAACGGAGCCGCGACGATAAACGAAAAGGCAAAGACGTACGCTGTTCCCGCCTGAAACAGCAGCCGGGCCCGATACGGCGCCATTTCTGTGACGAGCAGCCAATGGACGGCCGCGACCGCCGCCATACAGCTCAGAATCGGCCCCACCGTCACCAGCGAAGCGTACGAGATGGCCTGCACGCGGCCAAACAGGCCTTCACGGTCAAACAGCCGCTTTAGCTGGAAGCCGATACCTGCCATGTCTTCTCCTCCTTTCCGAGCGAGGCGTACAGCGATTCGTAACGGGAAATGAACTGCTCGTGGGTATACGCCGACAGGACGCGGCGCCGTCCGTTTTCTCCCATTTCCCGGCGCAGCGATTCGCTATTGCACAAGGTGATGATGGCGCGGGCAATCTCTTTGTCGTCCAGCACCGGCACGACCAGCCCGGCGCGGCCTTCCACCCCGCCCGCCTCGCTGCCGTAGAGCAGTTCCCGACAGCTTCCGACGTCGGTCGCCACGACCGGTTTGGCCGCCGCCATCGCTTCCAGAACGGCCAGCGGCTGCCCTTCGCTGATGCTGGTAAGCACGACCACGTCCAGCTTGCCGATGCGAGTCTTGACGTCGACGCTGCCCGTGAATGTGAGATCCCGCACGCCCAGCATTTCCGCCAGTTCCACGCATTCGCGGTAGTAGTCCGGGTCCTCGTCGTACGGCCCCATGATGCTAAACCTGGCTTGCGGCACTTCCCGCTTGACCACAGCGAAGCTCTGGATCATCGTCCGGATGTCCTTGATCGGCACCACTCGCACGATGGCACCGATGTGAACGGCCGGGTCGTCCGCCGTTTTTCGCGGCAGGTCGACGTATTCGTCCGCCTTGATGCCGTTGGGGATAATCGCGATTTTTGACTCAGGGCAGCCCAGCTCGATCTCGATCTCCCGGTTTCGGTTGAACAGCGTCACCACCTGGTCGGCATACTGGTAGGCGCAGCGGGCCAGACCGTAAAAATAGCGAATCCACAAGTCTTTGAAATACCCTTTGACCCAGTCCGCCTTGATGATCTCCTCCTCCCGCTCGCGGGAATAGATGCCGTGCTCGGTCAAAAGCATCGGACGGCCGTAGCGGTGCTTGCCCAGACTGGCGATGACACCGGCGTACCCGGTCGAGACGGCGTGGTACAGGTCCGCCTCGGGAAGCGGGTGGCGAAGCAGCTGCATCAGCGGCAGCAGCATGGAACGGACCGTCCAGAACAACTCCCGAAACGGAAGCTGCTCGTACCGCTGTCGTGCCACATCGCTCAACAGATCAAAGTAATCCTGGCTCATCAAAAATTCCGTGGACGCATCCCAGCGCCCGCCGCACAGCAGCTGAAACAGTGTCTCCCAGTCGGTATCCCGCTCGCCGACAATCAGCCCCTGCAAGGCGTCCCGTTCTTTGCCGCTCAGTTCAATCCGGCGGCCCCAGCGGCCTTCTTCCTGCAAAAAGGTGTCGAGAAACACTTCACGAACCTCGCATACATTGTCGGGCGGCCGGTAGGAGAATCTCCCCCTGTTTCGCTCCTCCGCTCCGATGGCAAATATGACAAACTCGTGCTGGGGCATGGAGTTGATCAGGTCATGAATCCAACTGGACACCCCGCCGGTCACATACGGATAGGAACCTTCCGCAACAATACAAATTTTCATGGTTTATCCGTCCAATCAATTGAAAAGATTTCTTGATCGGCGCGCACCAGAAATGCGCCCTGATCGATGCGCCGCACTTCGCACTGCTTCGTGCGCACGATGTTTCGGTCGGTCCGCAGCAGAAAGTACTGCGGGCCGGAAAAGCCGTTGATGTAGCCGGTTAGGCCATCTGGACGCCGTTCAAACACAGGCTGGCTCACTAGCGTACGCCTTGCCTCAGCGCTCGCCTCTGCCGAGGTCATGGGCCGCAGCCAACCGTATTTGTCCTGCACCAGTTCCAGGAACTCATCCAGGCGCGTGTACAGATCGCGCCAGCTTTCTTTGCCGCCCCGTTCCTCATCAATCACGTCGTCCGGGTGAACAAAGTGGGAAAAGATGCCATGAGCGGTGACTGCGTTGGCCATCGCCCAGCGGTCGTACTCATCGATCAAGTGCCCGGACGTCACGCGCGGCAGCTCCACCAAGCCGTCGGGAGCCAGTTTGTATTCCTGCACATAGGAGATATCCTGGTGGTCTTCGATGTAGAGGGACGAGATGTTGTCAAGGTCGGGCAACGCCTGTTTCAGCACCTGCCGCCCCGCACCATCCAGTGCGTTGGACGGCGGCACGTAGGTACGCAGCGGGTAGTGGGGAAAGACAGACTCGACGTACTGCCGCAAGGAGCGAAGCGAGTCCTTCATCTCCTGCTGGCTCGACCACACGTTGTAGCCAAACGCCCGCGACAACCGCGGAATGGTGGTCAGCGACTGATGGTTGTAGCCGTGGATGCCGATTTCTCCCCCTTCCTTCAGCAGTTCGCGCCCGTACATCACCAGGCTGGAGACGTCCGCTTCGTTCTCCCAGTCAAACGGCGGGGTAACCCGGTCGCTGTAAGTGACGATGAGCGCCCCTGTGTACTTCAGATCGTGCCTGCGCGCCAGCCGGATCATGTCCGGCCACCACACTTTCTTGAAAAATTGCGGCAAATCCATCCGGTAGTCCCGGTCGATGATGGGATGGGTTCCCTGGGGGAACGGGGCGGGAAAGTCGTCGAGAAACATCAGTTTGGCGTTGAGCACCGGATAGATCAGGTCGGGCAGCAGCACGCCGATGGCGCCCGCAAACAGTCCGCGGTTGATCTTCTCCTGCAGCAGCACGCTGTTGAACACAATGTAGGCTCCCTTTTCATACGGCGCCTCCCACAACAGCGGCACATGTTCCCCCGCCGAGACGTGAACGCGGCTGCGCTGTCCCAGCTTGACGCGCAGCACGTGATTCTGCAGGCCGGGATCGCGAAACACGCTGTCGGCAAACCCGAGCAGCACGTTGGTGTGGAGGTGAATCTCGCTGGTATCCACGTACGTGCCGATCTCAACGATATCCAGCCGGCGGTACATGGCGGAAAACGCCTCGTTGTTGTCCGGCTCGATCGCCAGCAATACGCGGCCGCCCCGCGCCACGTAGCCGTTCAGCCATTCCGATCCGGCAAGCCGCGTCAAATCGGACACGGTCACAATCACGCCATCGGGCGCTGGAACAGGCACGGCGCTTCCCACAGGCAACCGCTCAAACTGCTTTTTCATCCCGATCAGGAGTTGTTCCGCCTGATACGCCACCTTTTGGCTCATCGCGTCATTCGGGTCTGCCAGGATGACCAGCCGTTCCTGATCGATGCGGGCCAGCTCCGCAGGCGTCAGCGCGTTGCGGGCCGCGGCCTTGGCACTAAGTCCGTCGTTGAACCCATTCCAGCGCATCACCAGCGTTGAACGGGACATCTGCATCAACAGCGTCAGCAGGAGTACGAAGACGAGCAGCACAATCATGCGTCTGAGCGATTTTGTCCTGATTATCATACGAAATCCCTGCTCCAGTACCGGATAATCTGCAAAGTCGGATACGACACGGTGATGGACGATTCTTTCAGCCTGTTCAGCGTCTCGTGAAACTTCATGACGGCCCGCAGCGAGTAATACAGTTTCAGCGCCGTGTAATAAGCCATCTCCGATTGCGGATAAGCCTGGAGAAACCGCTCGCAGGCTGCTTCTGCCCTGTCGTAGCGGCGCAGGAGAAGTTCGCATTCCACCTTGTCGGCAAACGCCTCTTCCCCGCAGTCCTCACGTCGGATCAAACGCTCCAGTACATCCGCCTGCTGCAGGCGGTAGGTGCGCTCCATCTCGGCATCCATCAGCCCGCTGCCGATATACCGCTTCAACGCGTTGGCATACCCGGCCAACACGGTCGGATCATCAGGGGAACGCTCCCGTTCGACCGACCACCGCTGCAGTTCGGCCATCATCCCCCGTTTCATTTCCACAATGGCGGTGACGGCGTAGTGGGCGGTTTCACTGTCATCGTTTCGGGCGGCCTTGGCGAGGTAGCTGACGAGGTCCAGCGTTTCCTCCTTGAGAGCGTCCATCACGATCCGGCGGCGGGTGGTGTGATCATTGAGCACCAGTGCCTCTTCAATCGGCACAATCGACGTCTCCTTCTCCAGATCCACTTTGACCAGGACGCCTCCCGAATCCGCCTTCAGTCCCACCACGTCGGCGAATCGGTCCGGATTGGCGGACGCACTCTTGGCCCCCGCCCTGCTGGCGACCAACACCAGCGGCAACCCGGCAAACGGGAGCAGGCAGGCCAGCGCTGCCCTGCCGCCGCGCATCGGTTCCCGGCGGCGAAACAGGATCACCAGATACACCGCCGTCAGCACGTAATAAGCCGCAATTGCTCCGTTAAGCATAGACCGTATCCTCGCTCACCAGGCGCGTTGCCACGCCGTATTTTTGCAGCCGCTCCATTGCCGCCCCGGCCTCTTCCGGCCCAGAGTTGGACAGGAGCAGCACCAGCTGTCCCCGCAACAGCCCGATATAATCCGTGTCGCGCAGCAGGTGGGCAAGACGCGCAGCCGTTTCCTTGAAGCCGTTTTCGGAGGTTTCCACGTGCAGCAAGGTGTACGCGGCCTGGTACCGTTTCTTGGCCGCCTGTTTGCTGCGCAACACTTCCAAAAAGGCTCCCTCCTGCAAAATCGGGGTCTCCTCCACGAAGCGTTCGCTGCGCGTGGCGGCCACGTAGATAAAGGCACGGGAGAGCGAGCGGGAAATCATGTCTACGGCAATCCGAAACAGGTTTTCGTGGTACAGGGTAAACTGTTCAAACCCCTGCTCGTGCACGCAGACCAGCGCGACCGTCTCTCCCTGGTGAACCACCGGCGCTGCCAGCATCGGCAGCTCCGGCACCAGATTTTTGTTCACCCACAAGCGCTGCGACGTGACGACCTCGGAGAGTTCCGGCACGTCTCTCAGGTGCAGCGAACGGGGGGCGCGCAGTTCGTCGTCGTTGGACTGCAACAGCAGCCGCAAGTAGCCGGTCGCCGATACGGCATAGATCGAGATTTTCCTGGACTCCATCAGGTCTTCCATCACATTCACCGCTGCGCTGACAACCTGCTCCGGCTCCAGGCTCTCCAGTTCGGTCACGAGCGCATGGATGCGGCCCAGGCTGTCCCTGTTGGTCAGCACCTGCCGCTGCAGGGACTCCTTGACGCTGCGCGTGTCCTTGTACACGTCCATCAGCAGCTTATACCGCTGCGCTTCCACCGCCAGCTCGTTTTTGGCAAACGCCAGCTCTTTTTTGTATTTGTCCCGCACAAACCCGACCGACAGGCCGAAAAACAGGTAGACTGCGGCGACAAACAGCGTTTCCGGGTCAAACAACAGCGAGCCCCAGGCGCGCCCGTTGGCCAGGTTGTCGGCCACATACAGGCTGATCACCGCCGCAGCGGAGAGAAACGACTGGCGCGAGCCGTAGAGCAGCCCGATCAGCAGAATGTACAACAGCCGAAAATCAATGCCATATTCGTATAAAAGACCGCTCTGGTCGCGGGACAGCAGGACGACTGCGGCAAAGGCCAGCCCGTTTTCCACATACGGCCGGACGATCCGCCACCATCTGGACGTCTCTCTTGCGGGTGCTGCCTCTTCACGGGCCGCAACCGCCTCCTGCCGCAGCATCCATTCGTAGGTTTTGGCAATCCCCTCCTGCAGCGAATAGAGCGGCACCCAGTCCAGGTCGTGCTTCAGCCGGCTGTTGTCCAGCAAGGAGCGGGTGATCTCGCCCGGCCTGCTGTCGAGGTACTGGACATCATTTACCGGAACCAGCGTTCGGACCAGCTCGATCAGCTCGTTCACACTGGTTTCCACGCCCGTCGACACGTTGTAGATGCCCGTCACATTGCTCGTGGCGCCGCGGTAAATGGCATCGGCCACATCGTCGACGTAGATGAAATCGCGCGTCTGCGTTCCGTCGCCAAAGACATACAGCGGTTTGCCTTCCCGTGCCTGGTTCAGAAAGGCGGAAATGACGCTCCCTTCCCCCGAGCTGCTCTGACGGGGGCCGTATACGTTGGAGAAGCGCAGGCACAAGGTATCGAGCTTGTACAACTCCTGCCATTTCTCGCAGTACATCTCTCCCAGCCGCTTGTTCATCCCGTACGGCGACAGCGGATGGCAGGCTGTCTCTTCACGGATCGGAAGCTGGGCGGTATCGCCGTAGACGGCCGCGGACGAAGCGAAAATAAACTTTTTGACGCCGTGCAGCCGCGCGCAATTCAGCATGTTGAGCAGCCCGAGGATGTTCGCCTCCGCATCGTGGCAGGGGCGTTCCAGTGAGTCCATGACGCTCGTATGGGCCGCCAGGTGAACCACGACGTCGAATCCCACGCTGCGAAATACTTCTTCGCAGGCCCGGTCATCCACGCTGTAGATGTACGCTTTGTGGGGGACGGTCACGCGTTCCCGCCTGCCCGTAGACAGGTTGTCGATAATGTACACCCGATGACCCTCTTTGTGAAAACGTTCGACCACCGAGGACCCGATGAAGCCATATCCTCCCGTTACGAGAACGTTCACGCACAGACACCTCCAATAGACAATCGACAACAATTGACAATTACGTTCGTTTTATTCGGAATTCCCATTCACTTTGGGACATAAGACCTTGAACAAGTACGAAAACCTAGATCATTTGATTCATTCGTTGCATTCCTGCTTGTGCTGTCGTGTCTGCTCACGCAGGCCGCAGACGCCTCGTCTCCGACTGCTGCCGCTGCAGATGCGCCTAGTCTGCCGGCTGTTGGTCTGCTTTGATATTTCAACGAGCGTTAAGCAGGTATGAGGTGAATACAGGGCGGTCGGGACGAGGAAAATTTCCATACATAGCCAATGAATAGGACTATTATACTATGGCGATCAACCATCTTGCCACGTATGATTATCGAGTTTTTTCGCGCGGAGGCTTTTCATCCGCTCGCTGCCGGGCGATCACTTGTGCGTGGTTCCCGAAACCGTTCGCGGCTTGCCGGCTCTGCTCGGTACTTTTCTCCTATCTGTTATCCGATTTCTTTGAGGTGTTGAATGGCCCATGCCACCCGGTCTTTCTGCAGCGGTTTGGCCAGAAAGTCGGACGCGCCCGCGTCGATCGTCCGCATGATGGCATCCCGCTGCACAACGGCTGAACAGACGATGATCTTGGCCTTTCCGTCGATTTTCCTGATCTTTTTCACCACCGCCAATTCGTCCATGGCGGGTGTAGATACATCCACGGCGACCAGGTCGGGACGGAACAGCATAAATTGTTTGACCGCCTCCTCTCCCGACTCCGTCTCCACCACCACCTTCAGCCCGAGCGATTCGAGCATGTCGCGAAGGATTCCCCTGGTCAACGCCGTGTCATCGACAATCATGGTCGTTTTCACTGGTACTCCCCATTTCTTCTGTCCTGGTGCCGCACTAGTATATTCCCTCCTTCTTACCATATTTCGCCGCTCGCAAAGTATGACATGACGCACATGACTTTCGAGCCAATCCGGGGCCGAGAAGAGACTACCTGCTTTGCGTTTTCTTCCAACGCAGATACCACTCCCGAACGGCCTTGTGGGGGGCGACGCCGTACTCTTCGCTCAACATCCTGTTCAGGTTCATGTACTCTCTCACCACGGCATTGCGGTCGCCTAGTCTGTCATACAGCTTCATCAGCTTTACGTACGTCTCTTCCACATGCGGGTGAAAGCGCTGGATGCGGTGATAGACGGCCAGCGCTCGGGCGTATTCGCCAACAGACTCCAGATAGCCGGCTACATGATTCGCGTGGTAAAACCAGTGCGTCCGCAGCCGCTGCCGCTCGCTTTCCGCCCATATGTAGTCGTAGTCGTCCAGGTAATCTCCACGGTACAATTCAAGCAAGCGCAAGTGTTCGGACAGTCTTTCCCGCGTAACGGGGGACCACATCCTTATGCCGCGCTCCCATTCATCCACATCCACCCTGACGTGTTTCATGTCCAGCAGATAGCCGTCGTCGCAGTTGCTGATGTGAATGCCGATGTTGAGCTCTTTCAATGTTTTTCTGATCTGGTAGATGGTTGTGTACAGCCGGGCAAAACCTTTTTTGTGGTCCGCATCCGGCCAGAACAATTCCAGCAGCGCATCTTTGCGAACGGGCTGGCCCCGCCGATGAACCAGGTACGCAAACAGTTCCTGCGCTTTTGCCGTCCGCCAGCGGATGGGTTCCGGTCCGCGCGGCGGAATCTCGATCTGCAGGGACTGAAAGCAGCGGATCATGATGGCTTGTCCTGCGAGCGAAACGACGTGCGTCTCATACCGCCTGTCAATCAGCCGCTGCACCGTTTTGATCAGGCGGTCGCGCTGAACCGGTTTTAGCACGTAGTCCAGTGCGTTGAGCTCAAACGCCTTGACCGCGTACTCATCATAGGCCGTTACAAAGACAAGATCCGTTTCAGGCGAGAGTCTGAGCACCTGTTCCGCCGTTTCGATGCCGTTCAACTCGGGCATCTCCACATCTAGAAAGATGACGTCGGGCTTTACCTGCGAAAGCTCATCCAAAGCGCGGCGGGGATTTTGATATCGCCCGACGATTTCCAGACCTCCGCATTCCCGCAGCAGTGTTTCCAGGTGGTACAAAGCCAGAGGTTCATCGTCAACCAATACGGCTTTCAGAGTTTCACACCTCGCTTTTTCAACCCGAATCCGACACAAGCCGCACATTCTATTATCATAGGCATTCGATCTCAACAATTTCTGAACACGATCACGGGCGGCCCGCAAAGACAGGCCGCCCGTTTTCAGCTGGCCTCCGCCAGCCATCTACGACGCTCCCAACTGTGCCAGCATGTTCATCAGCACATTGGATTGCCGCAGCTCGTCTTCTGCTGCTCGGGTGAACCCCCTTCTGATCGCGAGCGTCACCGCCCGATCGGCAATGTCCCGGTACAGATCGGCGGCGGCCAGCTCGTCCCGGATGGCAAATTCCAATCCCCGGGCAAATGATTCCGGTGCCGGCACTTCTTCCCGCCTCACTTGCGGCGCCCGTCCGGTCAACTGCCGGTAGATTGTCGCGAATCGCTGGGAATGCTTGATCCGCTCGTCGCGGATGATGTTCAAAACCGTCCGGATGCTGTCGTTGGGGGCCAGCTCTATCAGCCTGCTGAAATAATTGATGGCCCGCTCTTCACGTTGGGTGGCCCGCAAGATATCGGCGGCCAGCGCCCGATCGCGCGGTTCGCTAAATCCCGGCTGCTGTACGAGCCTGGGCCAGTAGCGGGGAAAAGCTATCGGATAACCATGCATGAGAATCTCCTCCACATGTGTAAAGATGATGTATACCCCAGCTTATGGTTGTGCCCATGAGGTAGTGAACCCAGATGCGCAGGGAATATCGTGGGCTGCCAGAAAAAAATGAAAAAGACCCTTTGCCAGGGTCTTTGCATCGCTCGCGCCATCTGACGCGTTCAGCCCGCTTTTCGCAGCGTGGCCGCCTGTCCCGGCGGGAAGGAGACTATCGCTTCCATGTCGCCCGCCAGTCTGTACCTGCCCAATGTTCTCGGTAACAGCAGGTGATCCCCTTTTTTCACCGTAAGCTCACCGCCGCTCCATTCCAGCAGGGCTGATCCGGCGAGAACGGACACGAGGGAGAACCGGTCCCCGGACTCTTCTTCGCGCGAGCCGTGCAGCGTCCATTTTTCTACCGTGAAAAACGGGCTGTCCAGGTAGTGGTTCACCTGCAGGAAGCGGCTGCCTGCTGTCTTTGCCCGGATCTGTGCCGGCTTGTTCGGCACATTGGTTACCTGCAGCACCTTGTCGATGTGCAGTTCGCGCTTCCGTCCGGACTGGTCGACGCGGTCGTAGTCGTAGGCGCGGTATGTGGCGTCTGAGTTTTGCTGAATTTCCAGGACGACAATGCCTTTGCCCAGCGCGTGGAGCGTGCCGTGCGGAATGTAGAAGAAGTCGCCGGTCCGCACCGGGACTCGCACCAACAGGTCGTCCCAGCGGCTGGCCTTCACCATCTCCGCCAGTTCCTCCCGCGTCCTGGCGGTATGGCCGTACACGATTTCTGCTCCAGGTTCGGCGTGCACGACGTACCAGCATTCCGCCTTTCCCAGTTCGCCGTTCTCATGGACATGGGCAAAGCGGTCGTCGGGATGTACCTGTACGGATAACGAGTCGTTGGCGTCCAACAGTTTCACCAACAGCGGAAAGCGGTCCGGACGCTTCGGCGCAAACCAATCGGGCTGTTCCGCCAGCAGTTCGCTGATCGTCTTTCCGCGATAGACGCCGTTTCTGATCGTGGTTCTGCCTTTCGGGTGATCGGATATGACCCACGCCTCACCCGTCTGCTCACTGGGAATGGGATAGCCGAATAATGTACGCAGGCGATTGCCGCCCCAAATCCGTTGATGATACATCGGTGAAAACAGTAACGGATACGCGTTCATTTTCCTCACTCACCCCGGTTGATCTCAGTATGCAAACAGGCACTACCAGCGAATCACGACAAGATGGTACGGGTACACGAGTCCGCTGTTTCGAGGTTACCAGTCCACCGTCAGCGCGGAATCGGCAAACACAAGAGACTTCTCGATCTCCCGTTTGATCTCGGCCAGCCCTTCCGCCGATTCCGCCTCCGCCCGCAGGACCAAAATCGGCTGCGTGTTGGAGGCGCGGATCAGTCCCCAGCCGTTCGGGAAGATCACCCTCGCGCCGTCCACGTCAATAATCTCGCGCTCGGGCCGGAAATACTGTTTGACCTTGTCCAGGATGGTCCGCTTTTTGCTTTCCTCGCAGGGGACTCTCGTCTCCGGCGTGGCGTGGTAGCGGGGAATGTCGGCAAACAACGCTGACAGCGGCTTGTCGCTGTTGGTCAAGATGCGAAGCAGCCGCCCCGCCGCGTAGAGCGCGTCGTCAAAGCCGAAATACTCGTCCTTGAAGAAGATGTGGCCGGACATTTCACCGGTAAACGGCACGTTCAGCCGTTTCATCGAGGCTTTGATATGGGAATGGCCGGTGCGGTGAAACACGGGCACTCCGCCCAGCTTCTCGATTTCTTCCACCAGTGCCCGCGAGCATTTTACTTCCACCAGCGCCTGGCATCCGGGATGTTTCGGCAGGATCTCCCGCCAGAACAAAATCATCAGCTGATCGCCCCACAGGATATTGCCCTGCTCGTCGACGACACCCAGGCGGTCGCCATCGCCGTCGAAGGCCACCCCGAGGTCGGCTTTTTCCTCGCGCACCTTGCGAATCAAGTCCTGCAGGTTTTTCGGGTCGACCGGATCGGGGTGATGATGAGGGAAATTGGGATCGGATTCACAGTAGAGCGGAACCACTTCGCAGCCCCACTGGACCAGCGCTTTCGGCACGAACGGCGAGGGGGTGCCGTTGCCGCAGTCCGCCACCACCTTCACTTTGCGCGGTCCAAGGACAATTTTTTCCCTGAGCATCGCCAGATAGGGCTGTTCGATGTCCACCCGCTCCACTCCTTCCTGTAGGGAGAAAGGTTGGTGCGGCACGCCTTCCTCGGCGAGCAGCGCGCGCATGGTGTTGTACAGGTCCTGAATCGCCTCGCCGTAGATGGTGGTCTTGTCCATGGCAATTTTAAAGCCGTTCTCGTCACCGGGGTTGTGGCTTGCCGTCACGATCAGCCCGGAAGGAATGTCCAGATGCTCCAGGCTGTAGTAAAACATCGGTGTCGTCACCTCACCGATATCGACGACGCGGATGTCCGAGCGAAGTAGCCCGGCCATCAGAGCGGTTTGCAGCTCCGGCGAGGATTTCCGGTTATCCCTCCCCACGACCGCCTTGTCCAGCCCGGCCGCCTTCAGCTTTCGGCCAAACGCTCTCCCCAGGAGCCAGGCAAACGCCGGATGAATCTCTTTCCCGGCTCTGCCCCTGATGTCGTACTCCCGGAAAACGTGGGACGGGATGTGAATGCCGTGTGCAGCCGTAACGTCCATATGCATCAACCTCCAGTCACCGCATTGTGATAAATCGCTTCCGTCAGCAAGTAGGACAGGGTCGATTCCGCTCCCCGATTCAGATTGGCTCCGTTTGGTGTCAGTCCGTCGCAGCAGCTGCCTTCCGCCGCATCTGCCATCGGCACGGCTCCATCGTTGCCGCCGTAAAACCACGCCCGGCATTTTTCCACTGTTTGCCAGTACATAGGATCAGCCAGTACCGCATGGGCTTCCGCCGAAGCGAGCGCCAGTTTCATTACTTCCAACGGCTGCTGATCCCAGTCGCTACGGGACTGCGGCGTGCACCAGCCCCGGTTGCCGATGGGGCGAATCACGCCGTTTTGTCCGGTCATCCTGGCGATCAGAAAATCGAGACTCTCTTTGGCAATGGACAGCGTCTCCTCCCGCTTCGTCACGCGGCAGGCGGAAAACAGCGCCCACGGCAGCACGCCGTTTCCGTAGGTCATCACCGGTTCGAACCAATGCCAACCTTCTCCGGACGCCTCCCGGTACAGCCGGACCAGCCGTTCTTCAAACAGCTCGATCAGCTCCATGCAGACGGCGGAATTTGCATAACCGCTGCCGTTCCTGAGCAAAAAGCTGCATGCTGCCAGTGCGAAGGCCCACCCGCGCGGAAACTTCATCGCCGTCGCCCGCGGCAGCCCTTTGGCAAGCAGTTGGGAGGCGACAAACCGCCGGCCGCTGTCGGGAAGCGACGCCGATGCGACCGCGCACGCCCACAGCGCACGGCCGAGACAGTCGTCGGACGGCTTCTCCGGTTCCGGCCTGCGGTCGTAGCCGATGTTGTTGTGAAAGCTGCCATCCTCCTGCTGAACCCACAGAAGAAACCCGAGATAGCGGTCGATCAGGCGGTCAAGGGTCGCCAGCAGATCGCGGTCGCCTGTCCGGTTCGCATGCTGCCGCCAAACGGCACACGCCCACAGCGCTCTGGCGTTGTCATCGGTCGTATAGCCCTCCCGGCGGCGCGGGATGTTTCCGAGACAGTGCTCCAACAGTCCGGTGTCATCGGTCATTCTCTCCAGGTGTCGAAAGCTAACGGGAAAGGGCCGCAACGGGTGTCCCCTCCGTCTGTTCAAACGTGCTGCCGGACTGTTTGGAGAGGGTGGCAAACAGGGAAGCGCAGCGCTTGCCGATCTGCGGCCAGTGCATGGCGGAGCCGACGCGGCCGATCTTTGCCTCCCAGTCCCGCCTCAGGCTGTCGTCACGCAAGAGCGACGCGATTTTTTCCGCCCACCGGTCGGGCTCGCCATACGGAATCAGCAGCTCGTCGCAGCCCTCCAGCAAATCCTGGGCATAGCTGTACGGCGTGCTCAACACCGGACGTCCCAGCCCGACGGCATAGGCCAGCGTGCCGCTGGTGATCTGCTCCATTCCCGGGTAAGGGGTGACGTACAAATCGCACGCCGTCAGAAATTGGACCAGTTCCGCTTCGTCCACGTACCGGTCGATCATCACCACATGGCGTTCCAGGCGGTTTCGCCGGATCAGCTCCATCAGCTCCTCCCGGTACGCTTCTCCTTCCCGTTTCTTCACTTCCGGATGGGTTTGGCCGACCACCGCGTAGAGCAGGTTGGGGACATCCTTGACCGCTTGCGGCAGCGCCTCCAAAATCAGTTCCAACCCTTTTCCGCGGCTGAGCAGGCCAAACGTCATCACGACTTTTTTATCCGCCCAGTTCAACCGCTGCCGAACAGCCTCCCGCTGCTGCGGGTCGGGGACGGGGGTGCCGTGCGGGATAAACGCGATTTTCGCTTCCGGAATCCCGAACGACTGCCGCAGATAGCCGACGGCCCGGCGATTCATTACGACGATCCGATCGCTCCGTTCGGCAATCTCCCGCTGAATCGACCGGTACGGTTCCTTAGGCGAGGCAAACACGGTGTGGAAGGTCGTGACCAGCGGTTTTTTCAGCTCGCGTACAAAGTCCAGCACATACGCCCCTGCTTCCCCGCCAAAAATGCCAAACTCATGCTGCAGGGAGACGACCGACACGCCGCTCGCGTTCACTCTCTGCGCCATCGCCCGATACGCCTCCCTGTCGTGTTTGGCAAGCGGCCACAGCGCCTGATCGTTCCCGTACTCCTGTTCATCCCCGTCGGTCATCACGATCACCGGGTCCGCTGCGTTCCACAGGCTCGCCTGTTTCACGTAATGCCGCAGGTGATGGGTATACGTCGCCAGTCCGCACCTTTTCGGAATGTACGTGCTCATGTAAGCCACCTGGATCATCCTTGTCCTCCTCCCGCTGTCCGGTTCATCACCGCTTCATGCAATATGTGGCTGGCTTCCAGCTCCAATCCGTATCCAATGATGCAGTTTTTCAACTGGGCCGCGTCACGCACCTTGCAGCCGTTCCACATGATCGTTTCCGAGCAGCGTACGCCCTTGCCCAGTTCGCAGCCGTCGCCGATCACCGCATACGGTCCAATCACGCTCCGCTCGCCGATTTTTACCCGCCGGCCGATCAGCACCGGCGGCACGATCAGCACGCCTTGGGCGACCTCGCTCTCCTCCCCGATCAGGATGCCCGTGCCGTGTTCTTTTTCTCGCAGCGGCAGGGACAGCTTGCGGTCCAAGAGGTCCCAGTGCACCTGCCGGTAACGGTTTTTCGTCCCCAGATCCATCCAGTAGCCGTCGATCAACGTGCCGTAGACCCCCACGTTCCGTTCGATCAGCAGCGGGAACGTCTCCCGTTCGATCGAAACTTCCCGTCCCTGCGGTATCCACTTCAGCACCTCTTTTTCCATCACGTAGATACCGGCGTTAATCCGGTTGGACGGCGCCGACTCCTTGTCCGGCTTTTCCACGAAGCGGATAATTTCCCCGGTGTCACGCTGTTCCACCACGCCGAACTGCGACGGGTCATCCACCTCGGTCAGCCCGATCGTGACGCCTCCCTTGTGCTTCACGTGGAAGTCCAGCAGCGGGAGCAGCGAGACCTGGTGAACGATGTCCGCATTGACCGCCAAAAAACGGTCGCTCAGCAGTGTTTCCGCGTTTTTGATCGCCCCTGCCGTGCCCAACAGTTTTTTTTCCACGGCGTATTCGATGTTGACGCCCCACGCCTGTCCGTCGCCAAAGTACCGTTGAATCATTTCCGGATAATGCTTGACGGCAATCACAAAATCGACGATTCCCTGCTGTTTGAGGTGAACGATGAGATGCTCCAGCCACGGGCGGTTTCCCACCAAAGCCATTGGTTTTGCCAGATTTTCCGTCAGCGGTCTCAGCCGGGTGCCCAAACCACCCGCCAACAGCAATGCCTTCACGAGTCATCATCCTCCCTTTTTTGAGAAAATAAAAAAGAAGCTTGCACATAAACGAAATCTTTTACCTTCATTTGGAAAAATGAGAAATAAAAAATTTCCATTTATGAACAATCTTCTTTTTTTGTTACACAGCACTCAGGAACTAACAGCGATGTGCCGTATGGGTTCTGGAAAGACAACGGTAACGTGCGGCGTCGAACCGGCTGAAGCCTGTGTTCTTCACGCTTGTCGCACCACTACTGTTAGCACTCGATTGGTGTGAGTGCTAACAATTCATATGGTAAAATTATGATAACTTCCTGGCAACCGTGGATTTCAGCGATTTTTCCCGACTTTCACTAAAAATGAGGATATTTCCCACATTACAATTCGTTTTCTCCATACTCTTCCATAAATCTCGCTATTAGGCCGTTTTTTTGTAGACTTGTCCCTCGTCGCATTGGTCGCAAACGCATGAGCTGCCGAGGAAGAGCGGCCCGTTGTGTATGCGGTCCCCCTGTCCAAAGCGCCTGGTGCCGGGCAGACAGACAGGTTTTTCCCAGCCCTCCCGAACATGACACACAGCTGTCACGGACGCCGTTCAACTGTCTGTGCCATAATAAAATCTGTACCATAGCAAAAACGACCCTTCGAGGGGCCATCGCTCAAGGAAAGGAACCAAAGCTGATGAACAACATCCGCACGATACGCGAAGAACTGTTGAAACACCCCGTGTACCGGGAGATCAACACGCCCGAGCGCGTCCGTATCTTCATGCAGCACCACGTGTTTGCTGTATGGGACTTTATGAGCCTGTTGAAACGGCTGCAGCGGGACCTGACCTGCACGGAGGTTCCCTGGATGCCGTCCCGACACAGCCAGTACGCCCGTTTTATCAACGAGATTGTGCTGGGCGAGGAGACCGATGAAGACGGTCAAGGCGGCTATGCCAGCCATTTCGAATTATACGTGGAAGCGATGAACGAATGCGGCGCGGATACCGGTCCCATCAATCGCTTTCTGGCCGAACTGCAGGCCGGACAAGACCCGCTTGCAGCGCTCAAGGCCGCGGAAGTTCCGGAATCCGTCTTTCGCTTTGTCCGCCATACCCTGGACCTGGCGAAAAACGGCGGAACCCACGAAGTATGCGCTGCCTTCTTCTTCGGACGGGAAGACATCATCCCGGACATGTTTCAGGTGCTGGTCGACGAACTGAATCGAAACGGCCAGTCGACCAAACGCCTGAACTACTACCTGCAGCGGCACATCGAACTGGACGGGGACGAACACGGCCCGCTGGCGGAAAAGCTGCTGACCGCCTTGTGTGAAGACTCCCCGGAAAAACAGGCGGAGGCGGAACGAACGGCCGTGCAGTCGCTTCGTGCCCGCATCGATCTGTGGAACGGAGTGCTGGCCGTGCTGTAGCCGCATCGGAGGAACAGACGCAAAAAACCGGACGGTACCCGTCCGGTTTCCTCTGCACTCATCCCGTACTGACTTCCTTTTTCCCGAAAAACGTCTTGAGCGCTTTGTACACTTCCCCCTTTTCCCGGATCACACAGTGCATGAACTTCGGATCTTTGATGTGCCGGAAGGCGGACATCAGGGTAGAGTGCCGGTTGTACTGATTCACTTCTCCATATCCAAACATGTTGCAGCGTTCCATCAATTCCTTGACCAGCTTGACGCATCGCTCGTTGTCGGACGTCAGATTGTCGCCGTCTGAGAAGTGGAAGGGATAGATGTTGTACTGGGACGAAGGATAGCGGCTGTCGATGATCTCCAATGCCTTCTTGTAGGCGGAGGAGCAGATCGTGCCGCCGCTCTCTCCTTTTGAAAAAAAGACCTCCTCCGGCACTTCCTTGGCTTCGGTATGATGAGCGATAAAGACCATTTCCACCTTTTCGTACTTGGTGCGAAGAAAACGCACCATCCAGAAGAAAAAGCTGCGGGCGATGTACTTTTCAAACACGCCCATCGAGCCGGAAGTGTCCATCATGGCGATGATGACGGCGTTGGAATGCGGCTTGACGATCTCCTCCCACGTCTTGAAGCGCAGGTCATCGTCGCTGATGCCCAACTCCAGGTCGTTGTAACCGGCCAGGGCATTGCGGCGGATGGCGGCGAGCAGCGTCCGTCTTTTGTCGATGTTGCCCATCAACCCTTTTTTGCGGACGTCGTTGAAACGCGTCTCCTCCACGATGATCCTGTCCTCGTCCTTTTGCTGGAGGTTGGGCAGCTCCAACTCGGCAAACAGCATCTCTTCCAGCTCTTCGACAGTAATCTCCGCTTCAAAATAATCGACACCCGGCAGATCGCCCGCTCCCTGTCCCTTGCCAGGGCCCTGGGCAGCGTCCCCGTCTTTGGCGATGACGTCGCCCACTTTGCTGTCTCCTTTGCCCTGACCGCCGTGCTTTCCCTTGTGAAAGTTAAAGCGGAGCCGGTACTCATCCAGGGAACGGATCGGGATTTTGATCACTTCCCGCCCGTTGGACATGATGATGTTTTCCTCACTGACCAGATCGGGCAGGTTTTTTTTGATCGCTTCCTTCACTTTTTCCTGATGCCGGTTCTGATCCTGGTATCCTTTGCGGTGCAGCGACCAGTCTTCCCGGGAGACGACGAACGGTGACGAATCTTCCATACAGACTCCCCCCTCCTGCTGGCGCATCTTCGGCGAATGGGCTTCCCTGGCAAGCCAGCTCCGGGTGCCCCGCGAGCACGTTATCTGTTCAGCAGACTGCCGACATACCGGAGAAGCTCATTGGCGCACACAGGGCAGTAGCGGTGTTCATCGATCAGCCGTCTGGTCACCTCGTTGATTTTTTTCAACTGGTGTTCGTCCGGTGTTTTGTTGGAGGTGGTAATTTTTACCACATCTTTCAAATCGGCGAACAGCTTCTTCTCAATCGCTTCCCGCAAGCGATCGTGCGTGCTGTAGTCAAAACGCTTCCCTTTGCGTGCGTAAGCCGAAATGCGAATCAGGATTTCTTCGCGGAACGCCCGCTTGGCGTTTTCTGAGATGCCGATCTGCTCCTCAATGGAGCGCATCAGGCGCTCATCCGGGTCCATCTCTTCGCCGGTAACGGGGTCCCTTATTTTATTCATATTGCAATACGCTTCCACATTGTCCAGGTAGTTGTCCATGAGCGTTTTCGCCGATTCTTCGTAGCTGTAGACAAACGCTTTCTGCACTTCCTTTTTGGCCAGTTCATCGTACTCCTTGCGAGCCATGGAAATGAAGTTGAGATATTTCTCACGTTGTTCCTTGGTGATGGAGGGGTGTTGGTCAAACCCGTCCTTCAGCGCACGCAGGATGTCAAGCGCGTTGATGCATTCCGTGTCCCGGCGAATCAATGCGCTGGAGATCCGGTTGATCACATAGCGCGGGTCGATCCCGGACATCCCTTCGTCCGGATATTCGTTCCGCAATTCCTCCAGATCGGAGCCTTTGAATCCTTCCACCGACTCTCCGTCGTACAGGCGCATCTTTTTCAGCAGATCAGCGCCCTGTTTTTTCGACTCCTTCAGCCGCGTGAGGATGGAAAAGATGGCGGCGGCCCGGAGCGCGTGCGGCGCGATATGGACGTGGCCGAGATCAGACTGCTTGATCAGCTTGGCGTAGATCTTTTCCTCGTCGCTGACGCGCAGGTTGTACGGAATCGGCATGACGATGATCCGCGACTGCAGCGCCTCGTTTTTCTTGTTGGCGATAAACGCCTTGTACTCCGCCTCGTTGGTGTGGGCGATAATCAGTTCGTCTGCGGAAATCAGAGCGAAGCGGCCGGCCTTGAAATTGCCCTCCTGGGTAAGCGAGAGCAGGTGCCAGAGAAACTTTTCGTCGCATTTCAGCATTTCCTGGAATTCCATCAAGCCGCGGTTCGCCTTGTTCAGCTCCCCGTCAAAGCGGTATGCCCGCGGGTCCGACTCGGAGCCGTATTTGGTGATCGTGGAAAAGTCGATACTCCCGGTCAGGTCCGCGATGTCCTGAGATTTCGGGTCGGACGGACTGAACGTGCCGATGCCGACGCGATCGGCTTCGGAAAAGAGGATACGGCGAACGGGAAAATCCTCAATGCGCCCGCCGTATTCCGTCTCCAGCCGCATGCGGTTGTACGGGGTCAGTTCCCCTTCAATTTTGATTCCCAGTTCTTCCTCAATCTCCGGCCGCAGTTCGCGAGGGATCAGGTGGAGCGGTTCCTCGTGCATCGGGCAGCCGTCCAGCGCGTACACAGCGCCCTCATCGGTGCGGGTGTACTCCTCCAATCCGCGTTTCAGCAGCGTCACGATGGTGGATTTCCCCCCGCTGACGGGTCCCATCAGGAGCAGAATCCGTTTGCGTACATCCAGGCGGCGGGCAGCAGAGTGAAAATACTCTTCCACCAGCCGCTCGATCGCCCGATCCAGTCCGAAGATCTCCCGACTAAAAAACTTGTACGAGCGGGTGCCGTCTTCGTTTTCTTCGACTCCTGCTGCTTTAATCATGTTGTAGACCCGCGCATGTGCGGTTTGGACGATCTTCGGATTTTTCCGTACCATCTCCAAATATTCGGCAAATGTGCCTCTCCACATCAGTTTTTCTTCACGGGCCCTGTGCTCGGCGATGCGCTTTAAAATGTCCATGCTCGTCTCTCCTCCTTCATAAGCCCCTCTCTCTTCGCGAACAACAGTGTACTTTCATGTATATGTCCGACTGGGGCCACGCATGCGCATGGTCCCGTTCCATCGGAGCAGGATGCACAATCCTTTTCATATGTGTATGCACAATGACAACACATGTTTCAGCCCTCCCGTGACAAAACTGGCCCTGCCCGGTTCACTGTCAGCCGGCGAAACATTCATGAAAATGACAGAAACGGCAAAGCGTAACTCTCTTGCAAACAGGGCAAGCTACGCTATAATGGGAGTAGTTTGGAAATACGAAAGGAGCAGTCCAACATGGGTACGTTTATCGTAGGGTTGGTCTTTGCCGCTTTCCTGTTCTTCATTCTCACGGCGGGATACAACGAGGACAAAACCTGGAATCTGTAGGACCGGGCCGAATCGTCGGCTTTCCTTTTGCCATCGCTCCCAGGAAAAAAAGCAGGCTGCCTGAATTGGGCAACCTGCTTTTTTTTGCTTCGCACTCGCGGGTGTCGGCTTGTTTTTTGGCAAAAAAAAGACCGTCGCTGCATCACAGTGACGGTCGGCTGTATTCGTGTGATTCCCCGTCTCAGCGGGCAAACACACCTGTCCGTTGGGAAATGGCGGCGTAGAGTTCTTCCAAGGTGCCCCGCTGATCGACCGGATACTGCGGTTCGCCGCGGTCTTCCAGCCAGTTGGTGACCAGAAACGTCTTCATCCCCAGCGTACCGGCAACCATGTCTTCCTGCATGTGGTTGCCGACCATTACGCATTCTGTCGGCTGCACGCCGAGCTGTTGGCAAATCTCGGCGAAGTAGGCGGGATTGGGCTTGGTGAAGTGGGATTCCTCGTACACCGTGACCAGCTCAAAGTCATGCGGCGCCAGCTCGATCCAGGCCAGCCGGTGATGAATGGCGGCGCGGGGAAAGACCGGATTGGTGGCGACGGCGACGCGGAATCCATGCCGCTTGGCTTCCGCCACGATCCGTTTCGCCCACGGCGACGGGTAGGTCATGTGGGAAAGCTTGGGAAAAACATCCCGGTAAAACGCGTCAAACACCGGCCACAGTTCGTCCTTGTCCCACTGGCCGTGTCTGCTGAAATACTCGACAAACACCTGCTCGTTGGTCTTGTCCGGCTCCTGATTGGCAATCATCGCCTTGGTCGCGTCCCAGATCAGCGCGAGCATTTTTTCGGCGTCATAGCGGTCACCGACGTAGCGGCCCAGCTCCTTCAGATAGCCTTTGACAAACGGCTCCGTCTGCATCTCCAACAGCGTGCCGTCCAGGTCAAACAAAATGGTGGTCACCGTCATCGTATCGTTCTCCTTTTTCTTGTCGCACGGTTGGGCGGCGCGATGATGTGCTTCCCGCTGTCCGGTCCGCCTCCTTTTCGTCACCGCATCGAGCAAGATGGTCGTGTTCGGCTTGTCCGTTACGAGAGCCCGGGGAAGCCCAACTGCCTGAGCCCTTCAAACAGGACGATGGCGGCGCAGTTGGACAAATTGATGGAGCGGGTGGCGCCGCTCATCGGAATGCGGATCGTCTGTTCCCGGTACCGATCAGTCAGCTCGGTCGGCAGACCGGTGGTCTCTTTGCCGAGGATGATGTAATCGCCGTCGCGGAAGGAAACCTCCGTGTACAGCTTTTCTCCCCACGTTTCCACGAAGTAAAAGGTGCCGGCATTCTCTCCCTGTGCCTCGACAAAGTGCTCAAAGCTGTCGTAGTGATGAACCTTTACCGCGTGCCAGTAATCAAGGCCGGCCCGTTTCAGGTAGCGGTCGTCCGTGGAAAATCCCAGCGGATGTATCAGATGCAGATGAGCCCCCGTCGCCGCACAGGAACGGGCGATATTGCCCGTGTTGGCGGGAATGAGCGGCTCGTGCAGGACAATGTGCAGTGGCATGTCAACAAACTCCTTGTCAACCGAACTTTCAAACATCCTATATTATACCGAATCCCCCATGGAGATGACCACCTTCCAAGGTGCAGGCCCCCCTCCCCGCTCTCACCCCGACGCTCACGTTGGCTGCATCCAGACAGCAAGAGGCGGTTCCTCCCATAGAGGCCGCCTCTGTTGACTCACATGCCCTGAATGTGAAAAAACGCGTAGCGGATATTTGGAGTGTAGGCCGTCGAATCCCGATAGTTCCAGTAGCGCATCCGGCTGTTGGTCGTATGGGCGTTGACCAATGGCATGTGGTTGGCGTCCTTGGCCACGACGATCGTGGTGTGCTGGAACCGTCCGTCTCCGTCAAAGTCGTAACAGATCACATCTCCTGGCACCAGCTGCTCCGGCGACCGCTTCTGCACGGCACGCATCGGCGGGCCGCCCGATTTCAGCAGCAGGTACAAGCTGTGCGCCACCGCCCAACTGTAGCTCCAACTGGCCGATTTTCCCGGCCGCATCCACCAGCCGCGCCCTTTTTCCCGGGAAAACAGCATCGGGATGCCGCCCGCATAGAGACATTGCGAGATGAAATTGGTGCAGTCGTCGGTAAAATGGGGGAATGCTGGATTGGCTGAGTTCCAGTACTGCTCGGCATAGGCGACCGCCTGATCCGCTCGGTACCCCTTTGACCCGTGAACGAGTGATGGCAGCGGCATCCCTTCCTCAGTCTCGTTCATCTCCAGCCATGCATCCGAATCGTTCAATACGGCCGTGTTCATCTCCCCGTCCGGGCTCGGCTCGATCCAATCCAGCTTCCATCCCGTTCCCTGCCTGATGACGGCCATCCGCTGCTGCCGGCGCGTCTCTTTCACAAGATCGGTGCCGTGCAGCCGGTACAGCTGCCGGACGTGCCAGGCAAATTCCACTTGTACGCGCCCGTTGGACTCCAGCCAATACAGCGGCACCACGTCGCCCTGGACAGCAGTGATTTCCGCTCCCCTGTCCAGATACTGTTCCTGTTCCCGCATCCACAGCTCCCGCTGCCGCGCCCCCGCATCGGGAACAGCCCCCAACGGCTGCAGGCGCTCCCATCGGCCGTCCACCCAGCATTGTTGTACCGCATTACAGTAGTTCTGCAGGAAGTTCAGCCAATCTTCCATCCGCCTCCTCCTTTCCCCGTTGGCCCGCGCCTGTTCGCTCACGTCAGGGTTCATGCTCCGGCGCCGGCCTCTCCCTGATGCTTATGACAGTTCGGGCCCGTTCAGAAGGACTGGGAGCATGAAAAAAGCTGCCCGGATTACCGGACAGCTCAGACTGAAGACAAACGGTTCATTGAGTTAGCGTCCACAAAAAATGATTTCCAGGCCGAAAGGCCTGCCTATTCATCAACCGAAGCGGAAGACAATGTGCATCGCATGGCGGGATGGGCCAAGCGAGCTCCTTTGACGACCGACTCAGCGGAAAAACGAAGACGCGGGAATCAACAGGGGACACAAGTCTCACTTCATCGAAACACCCAGATGTTTGTCCCCTGCCCGCGTCTCGTTTTGGAGCGAACTTCATCCGCTTCTGTGCTGGGCGTCAAGCGAGCGAGCGGGCCCGATCTCCCATGCGCCGCGAACTTTGTCTACACGCTGAGCTGCCCGGTTTACCGGACAGCTTTTGGTGAATCGGCATGGAGAGACGCTGCATGTGCGCCTTCCAACGCCAGCAGGTGTGCCTTGATGGAGAGCCCGCCTCCGTATCCGACGAGCGCTCCGTTGGAACCGATGACGCGATGGCAGGGAACGACGATGGGGATGGGATTGCGGTTGTTCGCCCCGCCGATGGCCCGGACTGCTTTTGCTGCACCGATGGACAGCGCGATCTCCTTGTAGGAACGCGTCTCGCCATAGGGAATGCGGGTCAGTTCGGTCCAGACCGCTTTTTGAAACGGCGTGCCGTACATATCCAGCGGGATGTCAAACGTCTTCCGCGTACCGGCAAAATACTCCTCCAACTGCTCGCGGACAGACTGGTTTCCCTGGTCGTCCCGGCTGATGGGGACGCCCATGAAGGTCTTGCGGCACCAGCGCTGCAAGCTGGACAGCGCCTGCTCCCCGTCGCCAAATTCAATGAAGCACAGTCCGTTTTTCGTAGAAGCAATCAAAAGCGGTCCAATCGGCGAGTCCATGGTGGTGTATCCCAATACTTGTGCCATCCATCGTTCCTCCCTACCCGTTTTTTATGTGAATGGTTCTACGCGTGTGCCCCCTTGCCGCTCCTCACGTCGTGCGATTTGGCTGCTCCGGATGCACCGTGCTGGCGCAATAGGGCAAATCCTTTCTCCACTTCGGCCAGCACCTCCGGCGATGACTCCCGCTCCCGGGCCGCCGCAAGCGCCGCTTCCGCCTCTTCGCCGCCGATCTTGCCCAACGCCCAGGCGGCCGTTCCCCGAATGACGGGGCGGGGATCCTCTTCGAGCAGCCGGATCAAGTCGGGAACAGCGGAGCGGTCGCGAAAATGGGCCAGCGCCAGAATGGCGTTTCGCTGAATCGGCTTTTTTCCGCGCCATGCCGCAGAGGAAGCGCCGAACGTCTGCTTGAATTCCTTGTTGCTCATGTGAAGCAGCGGACGCAAGAGCGGCTTGGCCACTTCCGGATCGGGCCGGAATTCCGCGTGATGGGCGAAGTGCTTGCCGCGGTTTTTGGGGCAAACCATCTGACAAGTGTCGCAGCCGTACAGCCGGTTGCCGATCTTCGCCCTGTACTGGTCGGGAATGAAATCTTTTACCTGTGTTAAAAAAGCTACGCACTTCTGGGCGTTGAGCTGCCCTCCCTGGACCAGCGCTCCTGTCGGGCAGGCTTCCACACACAAATTGCAATCGCCGCACCCTTCCTCCACCGGCTCGTCCGGCGGCAGCGGCAGGTTGGTGATCAGTTCACCCAGGTAGACCCATGAGCCAAACTCCGGGGTAATCAGCGCGCAGTTTTTGCCTACCCATCCCAAGCCGGCCCGCTCCGCTACGGCACGGTCGGACAAGGCACCCGTATCCACCATCGATTCCACCCGGGCGCCGGGCTCCAGTTCACAGATATACCGGGCCAGCTTGTCCAATTTCTCGCGCAGGACGTGATGGTAGTCCGTTCCCCACGCCGCTCGGCAGAGGATGCCGCGATACGCGCCCGGTTCCGATTTGGGCGGGTTATCCATCTTGGAGGGATAGGCCAGCGCGATGGCAATCAGCGACCGCGCCCCATCCAGACTGAGGCCGGGATCGGTCCGCTTGTCCAGATCTGGCTCCTCAAACCCGGATTCGTAGCCTTTTTCCCGATGCTCCAGCAAACGCTCTTTCAGGGTCAAAAACGGATCGGCACTGGCAAACCCGATCTTGTCTATTCCTATCTCGCGGGCATAGGCAATAATCGCCTGCTTCGTCTGTTCCCAGTACTGCCGGTCACTCACAGTTGTTTGATCGCCCCCGTCGCCAGTTCGTCACAGCGGTTGTTCCACACGTTGTCCGCGTGACCTTTTACTTTCACGTACTGAACCTGGTGTATTTCCATCAAACGAAGCAGTTCCTTCCACAGGTCCTGGTTTTCCACCGGCTGGTTCTTGCTGTTCTTCCAACCGTTGCGCTGCCAGCCCTTGTACCATCCCTGCTGAAAGCAGTTAACCAGGTAGGCGCTGTCGCTGTACAAGGTGACCTTGCACGGCTCCTTCAGCGCGGACAGTGCCTCGATCGCCGCCTTGAGCTCCATCCGGTTGTTGGTCGTATTGGCTTCCGCACCGGACATTTCCTTTTTGTGCTCGCCGTATATCAGCACGGCACCCCAGCCGCCCGGTCCCGGATTGCCGGAGCAGGCACCGTCGGTATAAATGGTTACTTCACGCATTGTCGGGGAATCCCTCCTGTTCACTATTTATTGTACCGAAGGACAGCCGCTTCCACAAAATTTTTTGCTGCCGGGCCCGCAAGAATATGCCCCGCAGTACGGCTGTAAAAAACAAAAAGCATCCGCTATTGACGCAAAAAACCGCTTTGATATACTTCCATCGCCGTTTTTGTTATACTACCAAAAAACAGTTGAGAGACAAGGAGTGACACCGATGAAGGTACGCTTGGACTCCACAGTGGTTGAACGCCTGCCGCGTCTTTCGCTGGGCGTCATTCACTACGCCGGCGTGACCGTAAGCCCCTCTCCCAAAAAGCTGCAGGGGCGCATCAATCTGTTCGTGGAATCGCTGCGTTTGGAACGGGATCTCGCCAAACTGACCGAGATCGAAGGCGTGCGTGAATGGCGAGCCTGCTTCAAGCGACTGGGGATCGATCCCTCCCGTTACCGTCCTTCCTCGGAAGCCCTGATTCGCCGCTTGCTGCAGGGTCATCCGTTTTTCTGGATCAACGGCGCGGTCGACGTCAACAACTTCTTCTCCGTACTGCACGCCCTGCCGTACGGCATTTACGACGAAGATCACCTGCACTTTCCGGTGGTCTGCCGTCTGGGACAAGCCTCCGACGCTTACCAGGGGCTGAACGGCCGTGACATGCAGATGGAGGGAAAACTGCTGCTCGCAGATGAGCAGGGCGCATTCGGCAGTCCGATCGTCGACTCGGTGCGCACGTCCGTCACGGACAACAGCCGCAATCTGATGCAGGTGATTTTTTTCCACGAGCACGTGTCGCCAAAACAGCGGGACGAAATACTCGGTGCGACGGCCCGCATGTTTACGGAAATCAACGGTGGCGAGGCTCAGCTCTCCTATCTCGTCACTGCGTAACCTCTCCTGGGACAACATGCCAAACAAAAAGACGGTCCGTCACGCAGAGCGGCCGTCTTTTTGCAATTCTGTCGCCGGCTCCGAATCCGCCGGCCGGGGAAATACCACGTGTTCCAACAGCAGACATACCACGACGCCGAGCAAAAGCCCGTTGCCAAACAGAAAGCTCACCAGCGGGGGAAGGTGCTGCCACGCCGAAGCCGGCACAAACATGACGCCGATCCCCACCAAGAGCGAACTGCCGCCGATCGTGATGGCCCGGTCATCCAATCGGATTGACGCCAGGTCTTTGATGCCAAATCCAAGCAACTGCGTATAGGCGATAAACATGCCGGCGTAGGCGACCGGCGTCGGCAAGGCGGCCAGGAACTGGGAGACAGCTGGCAGCATGCCAATCACCATCATCCCCGCCATCGCGGCCATGAACGGCAATCGGGCCGCCATCCCCGTCGTCTGGATCACGGCCGCCGCCAACGACAGCGGAATCATGCCGACAACCCCGGCCAATCCTGACAGGATGTGAGACACCCCGGTAAACACGCCGCCCCGATTGTACTGCTGGATGGTCGGTTCCGACTGGGTTGCCTTGCCCACGACGGACAAACTGGTGACCAAATTGGTCAGCAGGACGAACCCTGTGAGCAGACTGGTCAGGATGACCCCCCAATCCCACTTGGGCTCTCCCCAGAAAAACAGGGTGGGCAGCACCACCCACTCGTCACTGGGCCGGATCGGTTCCGTCCAGCCCACCACAGCGTACAGTCCCCATCCGATCGCCATCCCCAACAGCACGGCGTAGCTGGCCAAGCGCCTGCTGCGCAGAAAGACGAGCACCAGCGCGACGATCAAGACAGACACCAGGGCCATGCCGGGATGCACTTCCTGCGCGTGCCGGTAGCCGATCCCCAGCATGCCGGTCACAATGCTGCTGCACAAGGAAATCGCCAACAGCATCATGTAGGTACCGGACACGAGCGGCGTAAACCAGCGCTGGATTTTGCCGATCCAGCCCAGCATCCCCAACAGCAAAAACAAGCCGCCGGCCAGAATCAACCCCACCTGGAACGATTGGCCGATCAGCCGCGGCCCCATTCCCACACTGGCACCAATCTGTGCCAATATGACAAAGATGCCCCACCACAATCCAGCAGGTCCATCCATCATCGGATAGCGGTGACCCAGCCACGTCTGCAGGAAAGAGGCCAAGCCGATGAAAAACATGGTCTGCTGCATCAAGTGACTGATTTCGTCCGGCTGCAATCCGTACACGTCCCCGATCACCAACGGAATGGCGACACTGCTGGAAACCGTAACAATCAGCCATTGCATGGAGGCCAAAACGGTTGTGCCCACAGGCGGCCGTTCATGCAATCCGTAACGCATCCCCAACACCCTTTCGTTGTCAATCCGCCACTGGCATACTGACCTGCTCTGTGAAGGAAAACAGAAAGCACGCCGATTCCAGCGTGCAAAATCCGATCTCGCAAAAATAATCGTAGGAACACATCAGTCGATCATGCCTTGCCTGTGACTTTTTCATCTTACCACAAGCCCGATTCATTTGGTAATCCCAACGGGTTCGGTACAAATGTGAATACACGAGGAAACTGTACGATGCTTCGTTGTGAAACGGAGCACTCTCCTCATTTGCGGGAAGCTTGTTTGCCTGCAGAAAAATAGTCCCGCGTCGCTTGGCGAACAGGTTCAGGCAAAACATGAGCAAGCTCCTGATGCAACCACGCCAACGTCTTGCCGCGTAAATACTCGCGCATCTTCTCTTCCGCTTCGAGCATCGCGAAGCCGACGCAGCGGCGGTAGCTTTTGCAAGCGAGCACTGAGTGCACAAAAACGGCGAGTCATCACGGATGTGATGGCCGCCGTTTTTGATCGTCCATCTGTTTCAGCAGTTCGGCAGGCGCAAGGCGGTAACCAGGCTGCCTTTTGTCGCACCACCTTTCCCGGGAGGAATGCAAATCAGGCAATCGGAATCTTTAATCGAGCTCATGACGCTGGATTTGTCCTGTCCAACCGGTTCTACATACACGTGACCGTCATCGGAAACGACAGTCCGGCCTCTCACATACCGCGTGTACGCATCGGTTTTCGCGTACGTCTCCGACAGTATGGCCGCAAATTCAGGCAATTGTGTTTCGCCGCACCCCTGCATTCCCAGCAGCACCGGCCGTACAAACAGATGAAAGCCGACAAAGCACGCTCCCGGATTTCCAGACAGGGCGATGCAGATTTTGCCGTCAAGAACGCCTGCAGTAGTCGGGCTTCCCGGCCTCATCGCCACTTTGTTGAATAACGTTTTCCCTTCCCACTGAAGAAACAGGTCGGCTAACACATCATAATCGCCCACGGATACGCCGCCCGTGCTGATCACGAGGTCTGCGGTGTTTACAGCTTCCGTCATCTTTATGCGGGCTTCCTCCACGTCATCGCCGATTTGCCCGAGCCATCGAGGCACGCCTCCCGCTTGTCTGACCAATCCCGCCAGCATGTGCGCATTGCTGTTGCGAATTTTTCCCGGTTGTACAGGCTCATCCACTCGCAGCAATTCCGCACCGGTAGAAAAGATGGCGACAACAGGGGAGCGGAACACCTGCACCTGGTGATACCCGTATTCCGCCAGGATTGCCATTTCGCCGGAACGAATGGTACGTCCGCGCGTTACTACCACCGCTCCTTCATGCAGCTCCGAACCGACTTCCGACACATTGGCGCCCGGCTGTATGGGTCTCGTTACAGAAAGATACGATTCCCCGTCGATCTCAAATTCTCGCGTCATTTCCAACCGGATTACCGCATCTGCCCCCTCTGACACCATCGCTCCGGTCATCGTCCTGGCAGCCGTTCCCGGCTCCAAGCGTTTTTGCGGAACAAAACCGCATGGAACGTTTTCGATCACCTTCAGACAAACGGGCTTTTCAGATGAGGCGTCCCGGATGTCGTCCGTGCGAACGGAAAATCCGTCCATGCCGGACCGGCGGAAATGCGGCAGCGGGTGTGCCGCAACGATGTCTTCCGCCAAATACCTGCCGTAAGCCTGTTCAAGGCAAACGAATTCTGTATCCAGAGGAGCAAGATACGGCTCGATCATCTTCTGCGCTTCCTTTACCTGAACGGCATGTCTGCGAAACCGGTCTTGCCGGTGTTTTTGCTCGATCTTCATCTTCTCCTCCATATCGTGTCATACCGCAGAACTGGACCGGCGGCTATCCATTCCGCCGCGTCCAGTCGGTTTCGCTATATATGCATGGACTTGTTGTCTTGAGCGGCGTGAGTCGTATCAGACACGAACGATTTTCCCGTCTTCAAACCGATGACAAACCAGGCCAGACCGACGATCCCCAAGGCGAATATCGTATCGCCCACGGCTCGGAACCACACCAGGTTTTGAATGACATTTTGCTGCAGAAATTCAGCCGAACGCGCGTACCACATACCGTGTTCCATGCTGGCCAGCGTTTGCAGGATGCCCACCGGCAGCAGGCTCGTTACGCCCATGAGGAGCAGTCCGATGTTTAGCGACCAGAACGAAAAGCGGAGCAATTTGGTCTTCCATGGTCTTTGTCCGGTCAACCCGCGCAGGCAAAACAGCATCAGCCCGATGCCGAGCATCCCGTACACCCCGAAAAACGCCGAATGGCCGTGCAGCGGTGTCGTATTCAGCCCCTGCATGTAGTACAGGGCGATCGGCGGATTGATCAGGAAGCCGAAGATGCCGGCGCCAAGCAGATTCCAGAACGAAACGGCGACAAAAAAGGCAATTGGCCATTTGTACCGCTCCACCCACGGCTTCGCTCTCCCGTGCTTCACATTTTCATACGCTTCAAAGCCGATCAGCAGCAGTGGAACGACTTCCAGAGCGCTGAACACTGCGCCAAACGCCAATACCCCTATCGGTGTGCCGGAAAAATACAGATGGTGGAACGTGCCGATAATTCCCCCAAAGAGAAAGATGATCGTCGAGAAGAGAACAGATGCAGTCGTTGTTGCCGCTCGAACCAATCCCATCCGCAAGAAGAGGAAGGCAATGACGACCGCGGCGAACACCTCGAAAAAGCCTTCCACCCAAAGGTGGACGATCCACCAGCGCCAGTACGTCGATATCGACAGATGCGTGTGTTGTCCCCACATCAAACCGGGAATGTAAAACACCGGAATGGCGACCGACGCAAGCAGAAACAAGGTCAGCAAATGGCGGTTTTCACTCTTTTTCTTCAGCGCCGGCCAAATCGAGCGCGCCATTAGATAAAACCACAGGAACAACCCGACCGTCAGGAAAATTTGCCATGCCCTTCCCAGATCGACATATTCGTAGCCCTGGTGCCCGAAGTAAAAATTGTGGGTCAGATTGCTGATATATCCTTTGACGGCCGCCCATTCCCCGGCCATGGAGCCAACGACAATCACCAACAAACAGAAGAACAAAAAGTTGACGCCGAGACGCTGGTATTTCGGTTCGTATCCGGACATCGCCGGTCCGATGTACAGACCGGTCGCAAGCCACGCCGTCGCAATCCAGAAGACTGCCAGCTGCTGGTGCCATGTCCGCGTGACGGAGTAAGGCAGCCAATCGGCGAGGGGAATGCCGTACAAGCCGTCGCCTTCCACCGCGTAATGCGCAGTAATGATGCCCAATCCCACCTGCACGACGATCAGTGCGGTCACGACCCCGAAATATTTGTACGTCGCTTTCATGGACGGTGTCGGCTGAATCGCGATGAGCGGGTCTTTTTCGGGAGCCGTCGCTTCTGAATGCCCTTCTTTTCCTCGCAATACCGCAAAATACCAGGCCAATGCGCCCACGCCGGCGATCAGCAAAATCACGCTCACGATCGACCAAATCAGCGAAGAGCGCGTCGGCACATTGTCGATCAACGGCTCGCCCGGCCAGTTGTTCGTGTAGGTGATGTCCATCCCTTCGCGGTTGGTGGACGCAGACCAGGACGTCCAGAAGAAGAACGCCGACAGTTTCGCGCGGTCTTCAGCGCTGGCGACCGTATTGGCGGGTATGGCGATTTGCTTGCGGTATTTGGCCATCTCCGGGTCGTCGCCGAATACTTTGTCGTAATAAGCGCTTACCTCCCGGATCGCCTCCGCTCTCGTTTCGGAAACAACGATTTCATTTGTTTCGCGATGATAGGTATTTGTCCGTATTTCCTGTTTCAACAATGTTTTCAATTCCGCCTGCTGCACATCGGAGAGCTTGCTGTAATCCGTTTGGTACCTGTCGTTCGCCCATTTGTCGAGAATCCACGTCAGTTCTCGATGCAGCCAGTCCGCCGTCCAGTCCGGAGCCACATAAGACCCGTGTCCCCATATGCTGCCGACCTCCTGGCCGCCCATGCGCTGCCATATGTTTTGCCCTTCGCGGATATCGTCTCCGGTGAATACGACTTTTCCGGTATTCGTCACGACACGGTCCGGAACAGGCGGCATCTCCTGATAAATTTCCCCGCCGTAATACAGAAGGACCGCAAAAGACGCGGCAAACACGAGCGCAAGTACAATCCACAGTTTTTTATATTGCATGTTCATTCACCTCCATCACACGTGTCTTGCTCACAGGCATCCCACTCTTTTGGCACGTAGGCGCAATACGGGTCGCTGGCCAAATAATCCCCGGTGACTGCATAGGCCCGGGCCCTCGAACCGCCGCAAACTTGTTTAAACTCGCAAACGCCGCATTTCCCTTTTAACAGCGACTTGTCGCGCAATTGCTTCATGATCGGTGAATGCCGGTAAATATCGGCGAGCGGACGTTCCCTGACATTACCGCATACCACCGGAAGAAATCCGCTCGGATACACCTCTCCGATATGGCTGATAAACACAAAGCCGTCGCCGTCATTCACGCCTTTCGGGGCGCGGCCGAGCACATCTTTCCGTTTTGTCCCGGCCTCGGCCGCAACCATGCCGAGACGGCCGGTTTCCTGCAATAACACCCTCCGGTAATGGGGTGCTTCCGTCGTTTTCACCCCGTACGGCATCCTTTGTTGAACGTGCACGAGCCATTTCATCACCTCTTCGTGTTGTTCCGGCGTGATCATGTCTTGTATCATCCCGCGCCCCGTCGGCACGAGGAAAAAGACGCTCCACAGCACGGCGTCCATGTCCCTGACTTTTTCTGCAATGGCCTCAAGATCGTGCAGGTTATACGTTGACACGGTGGTGTTCACCTGAATCGGAATGTTCAGTTCCTTTAAATAGTGAATGCCCCTCATAGTGCGTTCGTAGGAACCCTTTGTTCCGCGAAAGTGATCGTGAATGTCCGCACACGAGCCGTCCAGGCTGAAAGCCCAACGCGACAATCCCACTTCCTTTGCTTTCCGTATCGCCTCCCGCGTCACTTTTGGCGTAGCGCTCGGCGTCATCGAAACGGACAGCTTCTTTTCCTGGATGGCGTATCGGGCGAGATCGAACAGATCGGGACGCATTAACGGATCACCGCCCGTAAACACAACGAGCGGACTGTCCATCTCGGCAATGTCGTCGATCAACTTGATCCCTTCCTCGAAGGTAAGCTGCCGCGGATCCGCCTTATACTGTGCTTCCGCCCTGCAGTGCAGGCATTTCAACGCGCAGGCGCGGGTCACTTCCCAGATGACGATAAACGGATTCTCGTGATAATCCCTTTCTTTCCCTGGAGGCAACATACACTCCCTCCTCTTCCCAAAATACGCCGGCGACAGTTTTATCCTAAGGCAAAATAAAACGCCGAAACGTGAGGCCCATCACATCTCCCGAACTGTTCAACACTTTTTCACAGTTTGCAACAAACGGCTTGAATCCGGCCTGGTGACGAAATATCCGGCGGCAAACGTTCATGATTCTGTAGAATTCTGCAGGGTGCCTTTAGGTCGGGACATCCCCATTTCAGGTAAAATATAGGATAAGGCGGGTGCGGAATAAGGCGAGTGTTACTGCCCGAAATACAACGCTGATGGAGGAAAGAATGCGATGCAAAAGCAAGTGATGTCCGCGTTTCTCAGGCAGGTCCCCATGTTCCATGATCTGAGCGATCAAGAAATGGAACGGGTAGCAGAAATCGCGATATCCCGCTTTATTCCCAAAAAGTCCGTCATTTTTTCGGAAGGAAGCGAGAAGGAAGCCGTCTACTTTATCCAAGAAGGATTGGTAAAAACCTTTAAAACGGACGAAAACGGGCACGAGCAAATTGTCTCATTGTTAAAACCTGTGGACATGTTTCCGCACACCGGCTTTTTCAATCAGAATCCGTACCCGGCGACGGCGGAAGCGATCATTGATACGCATCTGGTGGCGATTCCCGTCCGTTTGTTCGAACGCTTGATGCTGAACACTCCATCGATTGCCGTCAAGATGATGCGCGTCATGGGGGATAAAATCGTGGAACTGCAAGAAAAGCTGCAATCGCTGTCCGGACAGCACGTCAAACATCGCGTGCTGTCATTCCTGCTGAAGCTCGCAGAACAGCATGGAGAAGTAAACGGAAACAGCATTACGATCAACCTGCCGATGACTCACCAGGAGATTGCCAGCTCGATCGGCACCACCCGGGAAAGCGTCAATCGGCTGCTGAATCAGTTCAGCAAGGAATCGCTGTTGAAGTTCGAGCGCAATCGCATCGTAATTATGGACCTGGAGGCGCTGAAGCGGCAAAAAGAGCTGAAGTAGCCTCCAGACGCTCCTGGCCGCCCAGGACCAGAAAAGCCCCGAAACGCGATGGTTTCGGGGCTTCAGACTGAAGACGGGGTGAAAGGCCTGCACAGTGATCCACCGAACCGCGGGTCTATCCTGTGTTGCCGGTCGGTTCGCCTGCCTTGCCGATGTCGCTGAACATGCCCGCGTAGTATTTGACTTCGCCGGCGTCGTTTCGGATGGCCGAGATGGTCAGCCACTCCAGATAGATCTCTCCGTTTTTGCGCTTGTTCCAAATTTGCCCCTGCCAGTGTCCTTTCTCCCGCAAGGAGCGCCACAACGCCTCGTAGAAGCTTTTGTCCTGCTTGCCCGATTTCAGGATGCTCGGCTTCCGCCCGATCGCTTCCTCCGCGCTGTAGCCGGTTACAGCCGTAAACGCCGGATTGACGGAACGAATGATGCCGTCAGTATCGGTCACCACAATCGCTTCCACTGTGTTCTCCAGAATGTTGGCCGCCAGGTGCAGCTTTTCCTGATAAAACAGCCAGATCACCAGAATCAGACTGGCCAGCGCCACCTGCGAAAGCGCCATAAACCCGATGGCATAATGCCCCGTCATGCTGTACAGCGTCGTCAAGATCAGCGGCGGGAAAAAGCCTCCCAGCCCGCCCATCGCCGAGATCATCCCGTTGGCGATCCCGGCCTGCTTGGTGAAATAGAGCGGCACCAGCTTGAAAATCGTGCCGTTGCCAATGCCCGCGCACAACGCCACGGTCAGGCAGCCGACCGTATACAAATGCATCGACGGCGAGAACGACAGCAGCACGGCGGCCACCGTCATCCCGGCAAAGACGAGCATGAGAATTTTGAACGGATTGAACCGGTCACCAAGCCAGCCCCCTACCGGCCTCATCGCCGTCGCCAGCACGATAAATCCGGCTGTCCTCATCCCCGCATCGACTTTGGTCAATTGAAAATGGCTCACCAAAAAGTTGGGCAAATACACGGTAAAAGCGACAAACGAACCGAACGTTAAGAAATAGAACAGGCAGAGCAGCCACAGCTTCTCATTGCGCGAGACATCCTTGATCTGCTGGCCAAGCGGCGTCTTGACCGGCGTCTCCTGCCGGTCGCCAAGCACGAAGTTGAGGCCAGCCATTGCCAGCAGCAGAATACCGTAGCTCATCACCGTGTTGGACCAGCCAATATAGCTGGCGACGACCGGTGCGCCAAACGACGAGATCGCCGTTCCCAGATTGCCGATGCCGTAGATGCCGTTGACGAAGCCGTGCCGTTCCTTGGGAAAGTATTTGGGCAGCGAGGTGACACCAACCGAGAACACCGCGCCGCCGATCCCGAGCAGGATGCCGCCAATGACGAGGTCGGCAAACGAATCAGCCCGGCTGATCCAGTACACGGGGGCAAGCAGCAGCACGAAGCTGATCATGAACAGCTTGCGGGCCCCATAACGGTTCGTCCAGTACCCGACGGGAATGCGCAGGACTGACCCGAACAAGACCGGTATAGCCGTCACCCAGGCCAGCTGGGCGCTGGTCAATGCGATTTCTTCCTTAATGAAAGGCATCAGTGACGACAAAATCACCCACACCATGAAACCAACGACGAGGCTGATCGTCTGCAGCGGCAGTTGATAAGCTCCCTTGCTCCCCATCTTTCCATGGCCTCCTTCCTGTTCTACCGGTCATAAAGCGCGGCTTCGGCCCCCGCTTCACCTCTGCGCCGATACAGCACGTAGCTGCGCCGCAAATACCCGAGCGGCAAGCTGAACACATGTACAAGGCGCGTGAACGGCATGACGAGATAGAGCACAAACGTGGTCAAAATATGAATCTTGAAGCCAAGCGGCACCGTCCGCATCAGTTCGGGGTCCGGTTGGAAGACGAACAAGCCGCGCAGCCATGGATTGATCGTCGTCCGGTAATCAAAGCCGGAGTGGCTTGCCGCATTTGCCGCCGTTGCCGCGAGGCCGCTGAGAATGACGATCGCCAGCACCACGAGCGCGATCTTGTCGCCGGCGCTGCTCGTCAGCCGGATGCGGGCGACGGCGAACCGGCGGTACAGCAGGATCAGCACGCCGATGAACGTAATGATGCCCGCCGGCAAGCCGCCGACGATCGCAACCAGGTGATACGCCTCGTCGCTGATCCCCAAAGAGCGGTACACGGAGACGGGAACGAGCAATCCGGCGATGTGGCCGCAGAACACGGCGATGAGGCCATAATGGAAAAACAGGCTGCCCCATCGCAGAATCCGCTTCTCCAGCACCTCGCTGGACTTGGATGTCCAGCCGAACGGATCCGTCACATAACGCCAGATGATCGCCGTGATAAAGATCGCCGCAATGATATAGGGCAAGACACCCCATACGAACAGCTCCATCTTGCTCAATTGTCTCCCCTCCCTGTCAGCGTCGGTTCCGCTGCAAGCTCCGCAGGCGCCTCGGGGACAATCTGCAGCAGCAGCTCAAACAGTCCTGTATACGGACTCCCCGCTTCTGCCAGCGAAAGCCGGATCGAGTGCAGCGCAGGCCGGCTCCAGGCCAGCACCTCCTGCGCCGCCGACCAGGATGCCGATGCCGCAAACTCCAGTACAAGCGGCAAGTAATCAGCCAGCTCGCCGTCCTCCAGGATGAAGCCGGCTTCGGCGTAGCGGCGCTTCCATGCCAGCAGCGCCGCGCCCCGCTCCCGTTCCTCTCCGTGCTGCTCATACGTCAGATACAAATTCGTCGTTCTGCCGAAATCAAAGGTGCGCACATATTGCTCCTGCCATGCGATCTCGCCTGCCGATTCGGCTGCATTCAGGAATGCTTCGATGTGTCTGGCCGCCTCCGCGTCGGCAGCCGCGATCTCTGCCGCCATCTCGCGGGCCGCAGGCAGATGCTGCCGCCACTCGCTGCTCGGATACTCCAGCAGCCGCGACAGCAGGCCGCACACGCGCTGTGATGTTCCGATATCCATACGAGCCGTCTCCTCTCCAATCAAATCAAAATACGCCGCACGAGCCGGGACCGCCAGCAAAACTCAGTCCGCATCCGCCCTGCTCATGGAACAGATCGGCCACCTGTTCGCGATGCGCCGGCGGGATGACAAAACGGTCATCGTACTTGGCGATTGCCAGCAGACGATACATATCCTCGACGGTCTGCTCATCCATCCCGATTTCGCTCAGCAGTGCCGGATCAGTCGCTCTCTGGGTCTGCTGGTTCCGCATATACATGCGCATCACCGCCATCTTGCGCAAAACGTTTCGAATCACCTCGACGTCACCTGCAGTGAGCAGGTTGGCCAAATATTCAAGCGGAATCCGCATCCCGTCGATCGCCGGAAAAATATCGTATGGATCGCGTTCGCTTCCTATCCCTTCGATTCGGTTCATGATCGGGCTGAGCGGCGGCACGTACCACACCATCGGCAGCGTCCGGTATTCCGGGTGCAGCGGCAGTGCGATGCCCCAGTCCATGACCATTTTATAGATCGGCGATCTTTGCGCCGCCAAAATCCAATCTTCCGGGATGCCTGCCCTCCGCGCTTCCCTGATCACATCCGGGTCGTGCGGATCGAGGAAAATGCCCAACTGGGATTTGTAGAGATTTTTTTCATCCGCCACCGACGCGGCTTCCTTCACTTTGTCCGCGTCGTAGAACATCAAGCCGAGATAGCGGATGCGGCCGACGCAAGTTTCCGAGCAGATCGTCGGCATCCCGGCCTCAATCCGCGGGAAGCACAGCGTGCATTTTTCCGCCTTGTTCGTCTGCCAGTTGAAGTACACCTTTTTGTACGGGCAGCTCGATACGCAGAACCGCCACGCTCTGCAGGCATTCTGGTCGACGAGAACGATGCCGTCCTCCTCCCGCTTGTACATCGCCCCGGACGGGCAGGACGAGACGCAGGCCGGATTGATGCAGTGCTCGCAGATTCGCGGCAGGTACATCATGAACACCTGCTCGAACTCCATGAGGATCGATTCCTCGATCCCCCGCAGATTGGGGTCCTCTCGTCCTGTCTCATTCACTCCGGCCAGGTCATCCTCCCAGTTTGGTCCCCATGTCAAATCCATATATTTCCCGGTCACTTTCGATTTCGCCCTGGCCACCGGTTGATGCTTTTGTTCGGGACTGGCGGTCAATTTTTCGTAATCATAGGTCCACGGCTCGAAATAGTCGTCCAGGGTCGGCTGGTCGGGGTTGTGAAAAATGTTCAGCAGTCGCGCTGCCCGTGTTCCCGATTTCAGTTCCAGCTTGCCGTTCTTCAATTCCCATCCGCCGTTGTACCGTTCCTGATCTTCCCACTGTTTGGGATATCCGATGCCCGGCTTCGTCTCCACGTTGTTCCAGTACATGTATTCTGCCCCGGAGCGGTTTGTCCACGTGTTTTTGCACGTGACGCTGCACGTGTGGCAGCCGATGCATTTGTCCAGATTCATCACCATGCCGACCTGCGCTTTAATGTTCAAGCCAATCCACCTCCTGCAATTTCCGGATGATGACGTTCAAATCCCGTTGGTTGCCTGTTGGTCCGTAATAGTTGAACCCGTAACTGAGTTGGGCGTAACCGCCGATCATATGCGTCGGCTTGACATGGACGCGGGTCGGGCTGTTGTGCGTACCGCCGCGGGTCTCTGTAATCGGCGTTCCCGGAACGTGGATATGGCGGTCCTGAGCATGGTACATGAACGCCATCCCGCGTGGAATGCGATGTGTCACGACGGCGCGGGCCACGACGACGCCGTTGCGGTTGAAGCATTCGATCCAGTCGTTGTCGGCGATCTGCGTTTCGGCCGCATCCTCGTGGTTCAACCAGATCGTCGGCCCCCCGCGGAACAGCGTCAGCATCGGCAGCGCGTCGTAGTACATGCTGTGAACAGACCATTTGTTATGCGGCGTCAGGTAGTTCAGGACAATTTCCTTGCCGTCCTTGACCGGCCGCTTGCTGTTTGGATGAAACGGCGCATGTTTGAGGGTCGGCTTGAATGTCGCCAATGTCTCGCCGAATTCGCGCAACATTTCATGGTCGATGTAAAACTGCTGTCTCCCGGTTAACGTTCGCCACGGAATAAGCCGCTCCACATTGGTGGTGAACGGCGAATAGCGGCGTCCGCCTTTTTCCGAACCGCTGAACGCGGGGGAGGTGATGACCGTTTTCGGCCTTGCGGTGATCTCCTCAAACGTGAAACATTCTTCCTCCCGTTCTTCCGCCAAATCTTTCAGGTGCAGCGCCGTTTTCTTCTCCAGCGCTTCCCATGCCTTGACCGCCATTTTTCCGTTTGCGGTCGAAGAAAGCGTGAGAATGGCCTCGGCCACATTCCGGTCCGTACTCAAATCGGGACATCCCGCCGCAACCCCGTTACCTCTCCGGACGCCAAGCACGCGCTTTAATCGGTCGTATTCGTCCGACGCGGACCAGACAATGCCTTTTATGCCAAACGGTTTGTTTTCTACCAGCGGGCCGAGGGAGATCATTTTTTCGTACACGGACGCATAATCCCGCTCGACGACGTGAACGTGCGGCATCGTTTTCCCCGGAACCGGCTCGCATTGTCCCTTGCTCCAATCACGCACGAGCCCGTACGGCTGCGCCAGTTCATCCGGCGAATCGTGCAGGAGCGGCGTGGTGACGATATCGTTTTGCGGCCCGTCGAACTGCCGGGCGGCCATCGTCGAAAAAGCGCGCGCCAGTTCCTTGAACGTCTCCCAGTCCGAACGCGATTCCCATTGGGGGGACACGGCCGGATTGAACGGATGAATAAACGGATGCATGTCGGTGCTGCTCAAATCGCTCTTCTCATACCAGGTCGCGGCAGGCAGCACGATGTCCGAATACAGCGCCGTGCCAGCCATCCGGAAATCAAGGTTGACGAGCAAATCCAGTTTGCCTTCCGGCGCATTCTCCTTCCACTCGATTTCCTGGGGACGCAGCCCGATGTTGTCCTCGTTCAGCAGCCCGTTTGAGGTGCCCAGCAAATGTTTGAGAAAATATTCGTGCCCTTTGCCGGAACTGGAAATCAGGTTGGCTCTCCATACAAACAGGACACGCGGAAAATTAGCCGGGTCATCCGGATTCTCGATGGAAAACTTCAAGGTTCGATTTTTCAGCTGTTCGGCGACATAAGCGGCGATCTCTTCCCTGGTGCGGGCACCCGCTCGCTCTGCATCCCGGTACAGTTCCAGCGAATTGCGGCTGAACTGCGGATAGGATGGCAGCCAACCAAGCCTTACTGCCAGCACGTTATAGTCGGCGCTGTGCTCGTATCTGGCTTTCCCCGCCAGCGGTGACACCAGACTCTCGATCTGAGTATCTTCATAGCGCCATTGGTCGGTCGCGAAGTAGAAAAAGGACGTCCCGTTTTGCAGACGCGGCGGCAAGGACCAGTCCCTGGCAAAGGCGATCGTCTGCCAGCCTTCCGCGGGGCGCAGCTTCTCCTGGCCGACATAGTGCGCCCAGCCACCGCCGTTGACGCCCTGACAGCCGGTCATCAGCACGAGGTTGATAATCGCCCGGTAGATGACGTCGGAATTGTACCAATGGTTAATCCCGGCGCCCAAAATAATCATCGACCGTCCCTTCGTCTCCACCGCGTTTTGCGCAAACTCGCGGGCGATTTGCACGACAGTATGGCGGTCCACGCCCGTAATTTTCTCCTGCCAGGCCGGCGTGAACGGTTGGTCGTCATCGTAGCTCTTCGGGCACGAGTCCCCCAGGTTCCGGTCGATCCCGTACTTGGCCAGCACGAGGTCGCAGACGGACGTCACGAACAGCGTTTTGCCGCCCTGTTCAATTCGCTTGACCGGTACGGCTCGCTCCATCACGTGCCGGCCGTCGTCGTCAAAATACGGGAGCTGAATCGTCAGCACTTCATCATGGACACCCAGCAGGGAAATGCGCGGGTCGATCGCGGTTCCGTTCGCGTCTTCCATGCGTAAATTCCATCGGCCCTCTTCGCCCCAGCGGAAACCGAGGCTGCCGTTGGGAACGGCGAAAGACCCGCTGTTGTCGTCGTACACCATCGTTTTCCATTGAACGTTGTTTCCCGCAGCTCCCAGGTCCTCCGCCAGCAGGAAACGGTCGGCCGTATACGCGCCGTTGTTTTCCGTAAGCAGCACCAGGTTGGGGAAATCCGTATATTGTTTGGCATACTGCAGAAAATAATCAGTCTGATTCTCGACATAAAATTCCTTCAGGATCACGTGCCCCATCGCCATGGCGAGCGCACCGTCCGTCCCGGGCTTGACCGACATCCACGTATCGGCCAATTTGACGAACTCCGCATAATCGGGACTGATGGAGACGACTTTCGTGCCGCGATAGCGGGCCTCAGCAAGAAAATGGGCGTCCGGCGTCCGGGTCATCGGCAGATTGGACCCCCATACGAGAATATAGCCGGAATTGAACCAATCGCTGCTTTCCGGAACATCCGTCTGATCTCCCCAAATTTGCGGCGATGCCGGCGGCAAATCGGCGTACCAGTCGTAGAAGCTGAGCAGCGGTGCACCTATGAGCGAAAGGAAGCGGGAGCCAGCCGCATAGCTGACCATGGACATCGCCGGAATCGGCGAAAACCCGATGATCCGATCCGGTCCGTACTTTTTGATCGTATGGATCATCGACGCCGAGATGATTTCCGTCACCTCATCCCAGGAGACGCGGACAAACCCGCCTTTTCCGCGGGCCGATTTATAGCGCTTCGCCTTCTTTGGATCTTCCACAATGCTGGCCCATGCCCGCACCGGGTCTTTCTCTTTGTTTTTCGCTTGTTTCCACAAGTCGAGGAGCGCGCCTCGTATGTAGGGGTACTTGACGCGCAGCGGGCTGTACAAATACCAGGAGAAGCTGGCTCCCCTCGGACATCCGCGCGGTTCAAAATCCGGCATGTCCGGACCGGTCGAGGGATAGTCCGTATGTTGCGTTTCCCACGTGACAATGCCGTCTTTGACGAATATTTGCCAGCTGCAGGAACCGGTGCAATTCACGCCATGGGTCGAACGTACGACCTTGTCGTGCTGCCACCGCCTGCGGTACATATCTTCCCAGTCCCGGTTCTCGGGGGACATTTCACTCCAGCCTTCGGAATATTGTTCCCGTTTGGAGAAGTATCTCAGTTTCTGAAACAATGGCGTTTTCTTGCCCATGATATACCTCCCTTGTTGTAGGTGCGGCGCTATGCTTTGTTCATCCCGTTGCTTCTCAATGTAGCATTCCATGTTCACTTTTCATGTGAAAAAAATCACAATATCACCGCGTTGGACGCCCGATAAACACCAGGTTTCAAAAAATCGACAAAAAGCGGACTCCTCCGTACGAAGAAGTCCGCTTTTTCCCCAGCTACGTTCATCCGCCGATTTGCGGCATACACCGGGCGGTTGGCGTATGCGCCGTCATTTTCATGCCTCATTTCTGCCCGTTGTTCCATTGATCAAGCATCTGGCTCATTTTTCTTTTCGCTTCGGCAACGACTGTTTCAATGTCCTGGCGGGACGGTTGATCCAGATGGATCCCCGCCAATACAGCGACGGTGCGGCCAAGTGTGCGGCATGCCGTCTCTGCCAGTTCGGCAGCGAGCGGTCCTTCCCGATGGCCGGGCAGAGCCAACACCTCAACTTGTACGTCCTGATCATTGGTGACGTATGCTGTTGCTGACGCCCCGATGTGGGCCGTCCCCCCGGTAACCAGGAAGACCACGTCCCTTCCCATCATGAACGGGCGAATCTCTACCGTCTCAAAATGAATTGATTTATCCATAAAGCTCGACGCCTCTTCTCTTTCAGTCCTGACCTGTCCTGCACTCATCATAATAACACCGCAGTTCCGCATCACGAATGATCTTGGTCACACGCTGAAAAAAGGTTGCAGATATGTGACCAAGATCACAATAGCGGCACCTCCCTTTTTTTATGATGAAAAACGTAAAGCAAACCAGCACGTACGGGGGAATACTGAGTTGGGTATTTTGGACGAAATTTCCTCATCATGTGGTCTTGCTATGTCCTTTCGTGTTATGCTGTTCACACCACATGCGGCTCCGTTTATATATGGTGAATCGGGATTATCGAAACAGGAGGGAACCACCGATGATAAAAGCGGATCTCGCAGGGAGCATTCGGAATACGTCCTGCTTTTCAGAGGGGAATTTTGCCAAACTGAAGGAAATCATGTGCGACAACCATTTTCCTGCGGGATCGCATTTATTTTGGGAAGGGGACCCGGCGGACAAACTGTACTTTCTCCATAAAGGAAGGGTGTGCATTACCAAAGCGACTGATGACGGCAAACACTTGGTCATTTACACGCATCAGGCAGGAGATCTCTTCGGCCAAGTGGACCCTTTTCGCGAATCTGTTCATTTTTTTGGCGCGGAAATTCTTGAGGATGCCGACGTCGGAATCATCCAGCAACAAGACCTGGAAGCGTTGCTGCTGCAGCATGGCGATCTGGCCGTAGAGTTCATGAAGTGGATCGGACTGATGAATCGGTTGACGCAATCCAAATTGCGCGATTTGATGTTGTTCGGCAAACTGGGAATTCTGTGTTCGCTGCTTATTCGTTTGGGGAATACATATGGAATCGAACAAGGCGGGCGCATCCTCATTTCCAAAAAGTTGACCAACTCGGAGTTGGCGGATATGATCGGCACAACACGGGAAAGCGTGAACCGCATCCTCGGGGATTTGAAAAAAGCGGGTGTCATTTCTTACGAAGATGGGCATATTGTCATCCAGGACTTGGATTACCTGCGTGATACGTGCCAGTGTGAAAACTGCCCGAAGGAAATTTGCCGGGTCTAAAGACATTGCCATTTTACAACACAATTCACGAAAGAAGGCTGACTGTTGACCATGCTGACTGTGTGCGAGTTGATTGCCGGATGAACGCAGCGAACCGATCAACTATAAGGTTAAAACGCATTTACGAACCGCCCTCTCCGGAAGACGGCGTACGCATTCTGGTCGACCGGCTCTGGCCGCGCGGCATTTCAAAAGAGCAGGCGTCCCTCGATGAATGGATGAAAGAAATCGCTCCGAGTCCCGAATTGCGCAAGTGGTTCTGTCATCAACCGGAGCGATTTGCGGAATTTACGCGAAGATACGAACTGGAATTGTCAGAAGATCCGACCCGGTGCAGACTCGTCGATCGGATATGGGAACTCGCGTCTGAAAAAAACGTCACGCTTGTTTATGCCGCAAAAGATCCCGTCCACAACCACGCCATTGTTCTGCAGCAATGGCTGAACCGCCGCTTACATTCGGATGGGTGATACCAACAGTGCTGAACCGGCTTCCTTATGGCTGCATGTGGAATGCACTCCCGAATGGCACTTGCCCTGCTTTGTCAAATGGAATCACGGCAAACCGCACGGCTGAGTTCTGCTTTTTCTTCCGCGTTCAACATGTTTTCCGCCATGGGAAACAGCACGTTTTCTTCTTTCATGAAATGATCGGTTAAGACGGCATGGGCCTGAAGCGCATAGGAAGCAATCTCTTTCGCCCGTCCGGCATCCGCCGTCCCCTCCAACTGTTCCACGGCCTCCAGGAATTTCTTCAAGTTTTGTTTGGCCAACTCGTGTTCATATTCCATCACGGCGATTGGCCCCATCTGTCTGCCAATATATTTTGCCATGAGGGGAAAGAGCGCACCTTCTTCCCGTTCCGAATGAGGGTCGAGTTCTCTCACAAAGGCTTCCACTTTTTGTTTCAGCGCTGCAAGCTGAGCGGTCCAGTCCGTTGTTTCCTGATCCGCGCCGATTTCAGCCGCCTCCCGGGCAAACGCATCCATTTGTTCCCGAAGCGGTCCGTGCTCGCGTTTCAGTTGGGCAAGCGGTTCGCACAGTGCTACCTGGGCTCGGCCTTCCGACATCATGTGGCCACAATGATGAGGCATTTGTTCCATACAAGATGCTCCTTTCGTTTTTTATGTGCACATTTGAAACGCTCAAAACCGTATCCATGCAGGATTTAGTCTGGTTGGCAACTGGTGCAGATATGCGGCACGATTCCGGCCCCCCACAACAGCCCTGCGCATAGGAAAGGCTCATTTTATGCCACATACACGACCAACACTGTACCGGCAATCAGCACGGAATAGGCAATCTCAAGTATGCCCGTCTGTTTGACGGATAGTTTCGTGTGCGGTGACCAGACGGCCCGAACAGCCAAAACGGTCAGCGGCACCAACAACCCGGGAGGGAACCATAACGCCCCTGCGACGAGTAGAGCAAGATGGTACATGACAGAGAATCTGTAATACATCGCATTGTGCTTTTCCCGAATCATCGTCTTTACGTAAAAAACCGTTCCCGTAAAATACAGGATGCTGAATCCGAACAGCTCAGCCGCAAGCCTCCAATCGGTTCCTCCCCCCGCCTGATACGCAACAAACACCATCAGGCTGAACTGTACGACAGCGGCCAGGTCGTTGAGAAGGGCCCTTTCCTGATTGCGCCTGGCGTAATAACAATTGACGAGAAACAACGGGATGAAAAACGGAACCAACCGCGCCAGTGCCGGGTCCAATACGAGCAGCAGGAAACCGATTGGAATCAGCAAACTGCCGTATACCTGCATCGGTCTCCGGTAGATCGTGGTCTTTTTCGTCCGCAGCCACTGCAGAAAAGCGTACGAGAACAAGTAGGCGAGAAACCAGCCGAGAAAAAGCAGCACATGCAGCCAAACGGGCTTTGCCGCGAACATGCCGAATAAAAACGGAATAAGCAGCATCGCCCAGGCCCCATGTTGGTTGGGTATATATCCCTTTTTCATCCGATCCCCCTCCAGGTTCACTGGGCCTTGTCAAACGTTTTCCTCCATATCTGCAATCTTACCGTTTTACACGCGGAAATAACACATTGTTTTCCAGGTGTATGTGTTCGAACAAATCCGATTCCAGTTCTTCGAGCTTCTGAAATGTCAGGGTATACGTCCGGCATGCCCCTTCAGGCAGCCGATAATCTTGCGTGACCGCCCTCATTTCTTTTAACAGTGTGCCCACAGCGCTGTGGTCGGCTTCCAACTCCTCAATCGTATTTACGGCCTTTGAGATGTCTGCTTCAGCGCCTGTTTGTTCAGCTTTGCGAATCAGTGGAAAGACCATTTCCTCTTCCGTGATCAGGTGCTGCTCCAGCTCCATCTTCATTTGATGGAACAGTTTGTGAAGTTGGGCCAACTCCGGATGCATCTGACCGTGCACCCGAAGGATTTTGGTAGTAAATTCACTGAGCAGCGGCAGTTCTTTGAGCAAATAGGCATGATGGGTTTGCACGATATGGTCGATCAAATCGGATAGGCTCGCCTCCCGCCAGTCTGTATCCTGCCCCCGTTTCTCCTGTGCCTGCTGAAACATTTGATTCAAACGTGCAAGAAACGCGCTCTTGTCAATCTGTTGCTGCTCCAGCACCGCGGATAACGTGCGGTTGCCGCCGCAGCAAAAATCGATCTGATATTCCCTCAACAAATTGCTGGCGCCGGGAAAACCGGCTACAATGTCACCGATCGTTTCGGAACCGTTGAATGTCTGACCCATGTTCCGGCCTCCTCGTCTAATGAAATGGCGATGCTTCTGTCTAACAGTTTACCGCTGTCGGACATTCGGCAATGTGACGCGAATCACAAAAATCGCGCTTTGTACGGTTCCATTTCAGCTGCACGCAAAAAAAGCTCTTAAGATACGGTTCGCATCTTAAGAGCTGTTTCGTTATGTAATGGTGCCGGTAGAGGGACTTGAACCCCCACGGTTTCCCTCACGATTTTGAGTCGCGCGCGTCTGCCAATTCCGCCATACCGGCACGTTTATGGAGGAGGCACCCGGATTCGAACCGGGGAATAAGGGTTTTGCAGACCCGTGCCTTACCACTTGGCTATGCCTCCATGTTCTGTTTTATTTATATTCGGCATGGGCTGACCATGTTCCGCCCAAAGCCTATCGAGGAGACAAATGGAGCGGACGACGGGTCTCGAACCCGCGACCTTCGCCTTGGCAAGGCGACGCTCTACCAATTGAGCTACGTCCGCATAAATGGCTGGGGCACTAGGATTCGAACCTAGGAATGACGGAGTCAAAGTCCGTTGCCTTACCGCTTGGCTATGCCCCAATATGAGATTAAAAATGGGGCGATCGATGGGAATCGAACCCACGAATGTCGGAGCCACAATCCGATGCGTTAGCCACTTCGCCACGACCGCCACGCAATGGCAGGGGCAGTAGGAATCGAACCCACACCAAAGGTTTTGGAGACCTTCGTTCTACCGTTAAACTATGCCCCTGTATATGGTGGCTCGGGACGGAATCGAACCGCCGACACGAGGATTTTCAGTCCTCTGCTCTACCAACTGAGCTACCGAGCCATCGCTGATGAGTAACGAAAA
>NZ_JAGTPT010000024.1:0-68964 GCF_018195675.1 Brevibacillus sp. NL20B1 | reverse complement strand
AATACGGCTGGAAGGACGATATAAAGCACAAGAAACAAGTCCAAAACGTTTAAGGTTTGATGGACAACTGAAAAATACCATACAAGGAAAGCTAGCAAGAAACCTGCCAGTCCGCTTACAATCCTCCAAAAAAGGGAACCTTTTCGAAAAGCATTCATCCGAGAGCTGCACCTCCTGCTCAAAAAGCTGCAAACAAAATAAACCTGTACATACATGTAATACCATATTATCCTTGGAAGAGGAGTGTGTGGCAAGCCGAACATTTTCAGCAACGAAGAGAAATGCGCTTTGGGGATAACACGGATTTCTTTACCCGGCAGCTGGCAATGACGTCCTCTTTCGCAACGTTTAGGAATGTTGATGTTTAAACGCTAACGGAGAAAAGCCGGTGAGTTTGCGAAACACGTGATAAAAATGGGCAGTATCATTGAAGCCTACCAAAAAACAGATTTCCGTATTATTTTTCTCTCCCTGTAACAGTAAACGTTTCGCCTGTTCAATGCGAATGTGGTATAAATACTGTTTTGGACTGATTCCTGTTTGTTTCTTGAACAACCGCTGTAGATGGTACGAACTCATTCCAATCCGTTTGGACAATGTTTGCAGCGTCCATGGTTTATCGTATTCGTTCTCCAAAATGTGTTGTACTTCTTGAATGACTTCGTGATTGGGGTCATACGTGGACTGAGCCAGATCCGGACGGCACCGTTTACAAGGTCTATACCCTTTTTGCAATGCCTCTGCTATATGAAAAAAGAACTCGACATTCTCTTGTTTGGGTGTCTTGGATTTGCATGAGGGGCGGCAGAAGATTCCCGTTGTTTTCACGGCATAGTAGAAGCATCCGTCATACATTGCATTACACTGAACAACGGCTTCCCACATGGTTTCACGTTGAATCTTCATTGCCTTCCTCCTTTGCGTGTTACATATCATTTCGATACTGGATTTTACGTTTTCCTGTCGCTTTCCTGTATAGAAAATACACAACACACACCACAGCGGGGACCAACAAGTGAAAACCCAGAAAAGGAACGGCAAGAACAAGCACGATCAAGGAGACCAGACTGCTCATCCATGGTGTGGTTCTTCTTTTGTACAAGGTGAGGGCGGCAAGCATCGAGATGATATAAACAGAAATACCCAGGGAATTCGGGATGTACAGCAATTGGGTAAAATGAATTTGTAAAAACGCGGTCAGGATGGCCCCCAATCCGGCAAAAATGACGACCAGCCAAACGACGCGCGTAGGCGTCCTGGTTCGGGGGTGTAAATAATGAAACCAGGCAGGCAGCGCTTGATCTCGCCCTAATGCGTAACCGAGTTGAGCCAGACTGGCAACATACGCATTGACCGTACCCGTACATATGATCAAGGCCAACATAGCGGTAATCAGCTGTGCTTCAAATCCCAAAGCGCGATGAATCATGATTCCGATAGGGGATGAATCACTTTCCACATTTCCATACGTTCCACTGCCGATTGTCATAAAACTGAGCAGAAGAAACACGATGCCGATGATCACCGCACTAATGAGAGCACTGCGCACCAAATCTTTCTCTGGATGTTTGAAGCGGTCAGCCAGACTGCAGATTGCCTCCCAGCCGAAAAAGGACCAAAAAATCAAAATCACAGCTGTTCCTACAGGATACCATCCTTTTGGCGCAAAGGGATGGAAGTGATCCCAGCGAACGTATGGCAATGTGACCGCCACTGCAATACACAACAACAGGAGCAAAAGTATACTGAGCACCAAAGACAATTTGCCGCTTATCCGAACACCGAAATGATTGGACAGACCTCCGATAAGCAACATGAAGCAGGCAATCAGGGCATTTTCCATAGCGGAGAAGTCAAAGGCGGCTCCGATGTACGCAGCGCCTGTCAACGACACAATAATCTGTCCGACCGCCGCTGCCAAAAAATAAAACCATCCCACGAGATTTCCGGCATGCTCCCCGAAAGCCATGCGCGCAAACGTCGCTGCGCCCCCGGCGTCGGGGTACGAACGGGATAACGCGGCAAATGTATAGGCGAGCGGGAAGCTGAACAGGACCATCATCATCCAAGCAACAATAGAGGCGGGCCCCGCCACAGTCGCTGTACTCGAAGACAAAAAGAGAGTCCCTGAGCCAAGAATCGCTGTAATATATAGCGCGATGGCTTCGGGTAAAGTAATAGAACGACTCATGTTGGATGAACCTCCCTTGTCGTCACATCACATTTTTTCGCTGTCAAACTTTACTGACGATTCGACTCAAAAACGCGACTGCATAAGGAAAAAGAGCAATCAAATGAAGAACCCCTTTTCATGTAAGTACCTTTTACGTATCACAATCAAATGAAAAGATCGTCTGGTGTTTTTGCGGAGTAATTTTGGGAAATGGCCAAGCCAGGGAGATTGCACGGAGAGTTGGACGATATCGGAAATGGGAGTGAGAAACATGAAATGGCGCTTGCATTGGCGCTCTATCATTATCGTTATCCTCTTATTGGCATTCGCCGTCGGTATAAAGGTCCGGTTCTATCCCAGCCTTGAAAGCGTTAATACGAAGAGGCTTCAAGTAGTGTCCGAAAGTGTGTCACCTGATGGTCATTATGTACTAAAAACGTATGTAATGGGAGGGGTTTTGCTGCGGTCTGACTATAGCTACATCGGAGAAATTGAATATGGCGATCAACGGCGGAATGTGTTTTGGATTAGCGGCAATCAATTTGAAGAGCCGAAATGGATTGATGACCGCACAATTGAAATTGACGGCAAGAGAATTGACATCCTGACAGACCAATATGACTTTCGATGGGATTGATCATTCTACCTGCCGCTGTTGCGTGAAGGGGGACTGGTGCTGTCTGACAAGCTGCTGTCCGCGGCGCTGGCCGTCTCCAGTCCGGGAGTCAACGCAGCCCCACGGAAAACATGGAATAGAAGCTGAAAAAGAAGAATTGAAGGGGAGAGGAAGATGTTAAACAAACTCTTGTCTGCTTTACTAACAGCATTTTTGTTTTGCGTGCTGCTTGCTTATACGGTATATACGCCTATAGACGAACGTGATGAAACCGTATATTATTTCTCATTCTCCAGCTTAGTAATAATTTATTTAGTATATGCGTTACCAATAACATTTCTTGCAGGCATCCCCCTCTCCTTATTAATTGATTTCATTGATAAAAAAATCGTAACAGACTCCAAGATAAAGCGCTATATCGTAAATCTCGGCTTGTATTCGTTGGCTGGAGTAACAGTGGCATTGTTTTTTTTGATCATAAGCGGAGATGTTCTGAATAAGTTGTTCGATTTCATTCGTTACTCGTTTGTATTTATTTTCCCATCACTGCTATTCTATCACATTTCCATTTTCATTAGATTCATAACGAAAGGTTTTCGCCAATACTATGAACCCTAGCGCTCCGGCACTTCGGGTGTTGAATTCGCCGTTGTGCGAATTCCTTCGAAGTATTTTTTGCTTACGGTCTATAATGCAATTTCTCTTTTGCACCATAAATAGGGATTTGTGGAACAATGCAATCCAACAATCGTTCGTATATAATGAAACACTGTAATCAGACATCATCGTTGATGTCAGTGTTCAGTGGTTTCTTTGGGATCTGTCCGGGTGAAGAGCCCGATGGAGAAAAGCAAAACCATAAAGGAGTAGTAATAGCTATGAGCGATAAAATACTTGTTGTGGACGATGAACGGGAAATTGCCGATTTGGTTGAGCTGTACTTGAAAAATGAGAATTATACCGTGTTCAAATGCTATACTGCCAAAGAAGCGTTGGAATGCATCGAGAATACCGTGCTTGACCTCGCGATACTGGATGTTATGCTTCCTGGTTCGAGCGGCCTTTCGATTTGCCAGCAGATACGTGAAAAGCACAACTATCCCATCATCATGCTGACCGCGAAAGATTCAGAGGTGGATAAAATTACCGGGCTGACAATCGGGGCGGACGATTATATCACGAAGCCCTTTCGCCCGCTGGAGTTAATTGCACGGGTCAAGGCGCAGCTGCGCCGTTACAAGAAATACAGCGGAGTTGCGGCGCAACATGAACATGTTATTGTCCACTCTGGCCTCGTTCTTGATATAAACACACACGAATGTTTTTTGAACGAAAAACCTCTATCCCTCACGCCTACTGAATTTTCCATTCTGCGCATTCTTTGTGAAAACAAGGGGAAAGTGGTCAGCTCTGAGGAGTTATTTCACGCGATCTGGGGCGACGAATATTACAGCAAGAGCAACAACACCATTTCCGTGCATATCCGGAATTTGCGCAAAAAAATGAACGAGAACATGGATAATCCGAAGTATATAAAAACCGTATGGGGAGTTGGCTATAAAATTGACAAATAAAAGAATAGATTATTCCCAGCTGACACGAAAACTCTACGTGTATATCCTTTTGAATGCTGTGGCAGCCGTTGGATTGGTGCTGTCTATTCGTTTCCTGATTCAGGGGGAACTTGGGGATTGGATCGTGCGGTTACTGGAAGACATCTTTTACCTGAGGCGTCTGGAAGCGATGATGATTTATCAGTATGTTTTTCGCAACAATATGGAACTCATTATTTTTACGGCGATTGCCATCAGTTTTCTGCTTCTGTGCCGCATCATGATTTCAAAATTCGCAACATACTTCGACGAGATCAATTCCGGCATTGACATCCTGATTCAAAACGAGGACAAGCAAATAGAGCTTTCTCCGGAATTGGGGTTCATGGAACAGAAGCTCAACACATTAAAACAGACGCTGGAAAAGCGGGAGCAGGATGCCAAACTGGCCGAACGACGAAAGAATGAGGTTGTCATGTACCTGGCGCATGATATTAAAACTCCGCTTACATCTGTCATCGGTTATTTGAGCCTGCTAGACGAGGCGCAGGACATGCCGGAGAAGCAGAAGGAAAAGTATGTGCGGATTGCGTTGGACAAGGCGTCTCGCCTCGAACATCTGGTCGACGAGTTTTTTGAGATTACGCGGTATAACCTCCAAACGATTACGCTTACGAAAAAGCACATTGACCTGTACTATATGCTCGTGCAGATGATTGATGAATTTTATCCTCTGCTTGCCGCAAATGGAAAACAGGCGGTTCTGCACGCTCCCGAGGATTTGACTGTATACGGTGATCCCGACAAGCTGGCGAGGGTCTTTAACAACATTTTGAAAAACGCCGTTGCATACAGCGAGCACAACAGCTTGATTGAAATTACAGCGGGTCTCTCCGGGGACAAGGTGTCCATCGCGTTTAAAAACACCGGCAGCATTCCCGAAGACAAGCTTGCTACCATCTTTGAGAAGTTTTACAGGCTGGACAATGCCCGTTCCTCCGATACGGGCGGCGCGGGACTTGGATTGGCGATTGCTAAAGAAATCGTCGTTCAGCACGGCGGACAGATTTACGCGGAAAGTGATGATAACTGCACGACGTTCACGGTAGAGCTCCCGGCCTTGCCAGAATTGGATAAACGGAGTTCCTGAGAAACGAATATGGATTCTTAAGAAAATCTAAAGGTAATCTCCACTTTTTCTTAGGAAAATAACAAGTTCCTATTAAAAAATGGCTCGTTCTTATGCGGTAGACTTAAACCCGTAAGAACGAGCTTTTTCGTTTGGGCACAGCAGGTGTTCACAATGGAAAAAGGGTGCCTTTCGCTGAAAGGAGGGGACTTCCTATTGAAACACATGAACATCACCGTTTATGGATGCGAGCAGGATGAGGCAGATGCATTCCGTGCCGTTTCGCCGCGTTTTGGCGTGATTCCCACGATCATTCACGACCCTGTGTCAGAAGCCAACGCAAAATACGCCCATGAATGTATCAGCGTGGGGCACAAAACCGAGGTTTCTGCCTCTATCCTTCTCGCGCTGAAGCGAGCCGGCGTGAAATACATTTCGACCCGAAGCGTCGGCTGCAATCATATCGATACGGCTGCTGCCAAGAGATTGGGCATTGCTGTCGGCAATGTGACGTATGCGCCGGATAGCGTAGCCGATTATACCATGATGCTGATGCTCATGGCGGTACGCAACGCGAAATCGCTGATGCGCTCTGTGGAAAAACACGATTTCAGGCTGGACGGCGTCCGCGGCAAGGTGCTGAGCGACATGACGGTCGGCGTGGTGGGGACTGGCTGTATCGGCGAAGCGGTTATGGAGCGGCTGCGGGGATTTGGCTGTCGTGTGCTGGCTTATAGTCGCAGCCAAAAAATCGAGGCGAATTATGTTCCGTTTGATACGCTGCTGCAAACGAGCGACATTGTTACGCTTCATGTACCGCTCAATGCGGATACGCGCCATATGATCGGCCGCGAACAAATACGAAGAATGAAGCAAGGCGCGTTGATTATCAATACAGGGCGCGGTGCGCTCATTGATACCGCTGCGCTGGTTCAAGCGTTGGAAAACGGAAAACTTGGCGGCGCCGCATTGGATGTATTGGAGGGAGAAGAGGGGCTTTTCTACTGCGATTACACCCAAAAACCAATTGACCATCCATTTTTTCAGAAACTGCAGCGGATGCCAAACGTGATTATCACGCCGCATACGGCTTACTATACCGAACAGGCACTGCGTGAAATCGTTGAAAAAACTGTCCAAAACTGTATGGATTTTGAAAGGAGTCTGGCTCATGGATAAAATCAAAGTTGCCATCCTCTTTGGCGGCTGCTCGGAGGAGCATGATGTGTCGGTAAAATCGGCTGTTGAGATCGCCGCCAACATTAATACCGATAAATACGAGCCGATTTTCATCGGCATTACGAAATCGGGTGTTTGGAAACTGTGCGAAAAACCGCGCCCGGACTGGGAAAACGGCAATTGTTGTTCAGCCGTGCTCTCGCCGGATAAACACATGCACGGATTGATTGTGCTAAAGGACAACGAATTTGAAATCCGCCGCGTTGATGCAGCATTTTCGGTTTTGCACGGAAAGTCGGGTGAAGATGGATCAATTCAAGGTTTGTTTGAATTATCCGGAATCCCCTATGTAGGCTGCGATATTCAAAGCTCCGCGATATGTATGGACAAATCGCTGGCATACATCCTTGCCAAAAACGCTGGCATCGCGACTCCTGAATTTTGGATCTTGAATCATGACGAGAGCCTGGCGGCAGAAGCGCTTCCCTATCCGGTTTTTGTGAAGCCGGCGCGTTCAGGCTCATCCTTTGGCGTGACAAAAGTCAACAGTGCGGATGAATTGGACGCGGCCATTGAAACGGCTAGACAATATGACAGCAAAATCTTGATTGAGCAGGCTGTATCGGGCTGTGAGGTCGGCTGTGCCGTATTGGGAAACAGCGCCGAATTGATTGTTGGCGAGGTAGACCAAATCAGGCTGCGGCACGGTTTCTTTCGCATTCATCAGGAAGCCGAACCGGAAAAAGGCTCTGAAAACGCAGAGATCAACGTTCCCGCAGACCTGTCGGCAGAGGAGCGAAGACGGATACAGGAAACGGCCAAACAAATATACAAGGCGCTCGGCTGCAGCGGTCTTGCCCGTGTTGATATGTTTTTACAAGAGAACGGCAGCATTGTGCTTAACGAAGTCAATACCTTGCCCGGCTTCACTTCATACAGCCGATATCCCCGCATGATGGCTGCTGCAGGCATAACGCTTTCCGAATTGATTGACCGCCTGATCGTATTAGCGTTAGAGAGGTGATCAGCATGGAACAGGGATTTGTTTATTTGGATGAAATACTGCCCGGTGTTCGCTGGGACGCCAAATACGCCACGTGGGACAATTTTACGGGAAAACCCGTAGACGGTTATGAAGTCAATCGCATCGTGGGAACACATGCCTTGGCCCTTGCGCTGCTGGAAGCGCAGAAGCGGGCGGCGGCTCTTGGGTACGGTTTGCTGTTATGGGACGGGTACCGGCCCAAGCGTGCGGTAGAGTGCTTCATGCGCTGGTGTGAACAACCGGAAGACTACCGCACAAAAGAAAGATTCTATCCGAATATCGAGCGATCCGAGCTGGTGGCAAAGGGATATATTGCGTCACAATCAAGTCACAGCCGCGGGAGTGCAATTGATCTTACGCTGTACCACTTGGATACGGGTGAACTTGTTTCCATGGGAGGCAGCTTCGATTTGTTGGATGAGCGTTCACATCATGAGGCCAAAGGGATTACAGACATGGAATTGCAAAATCGCAGACTTTTGCGTTCCATTATGGAAAACAGCGGGTTCGAATCCTATCAATTCGAATGGTGGCACTATGTGTTACGAAACGAACCCTATCCCAATACGTATTTTGATTTCCCTGTGAAATAAGCGTAACCGCCTGTTGACAATGGGCGGAGCAAACGGGCGGTGTGAGGTGCCGCCCGTCCATTTATTCCGTCTCCCTTTTCCGCTGAGCACGGGGAGGACAGGCCGTCCTCACCAAGAAGGCGCGTAGGCCGTCTCACATGCAAGCGCGGCACTCTCAACAAGCGCTCACTTAGGAGGAAGCAAAAGATGAAGAAGTGGGTATTTTTATTGTGTCTCGTTTTAGCCGGTTATGTTTATATAAAGGATTCTTCATTTTTTCAGGATCGAGGAGCGATTCAACCATTTCACCAAAGGAACAATGTCCACATAGAAACGCGCGGTACAGCTGAGAGTAACCTGACAAAAACGATAACCATTGCAAAGGAACAGATTTACCAAGGAAACCTGCTCTTAATCAACAGTACCTATCCTGTTCGCCAGGAGGGGGTACGATCAGATATCGTCAATGTGGCGAAGCATGCTGAATTGCTGGCAGGCTACGGATTACATCATCAAAATATGTATCTGTCAAAAGAAGTCGCACAAAAGTTTTCCGAGATGGTCAAAGATGCCGAAAAGGATGGAGTAAATCATTTCCTGATGAACAGCGGATACCGTACCGTTCATGAGCAAAATCAATTGTATGCAGAAATGGGCCCTGCTCACTCCTTGCCGGGAGGTTACAGCGAACACAATTCAGGCTTGGCACTTGATGTAGGATCAAGTGTAACGAAAATGGAGCGAGCTGCCGAAGGAAAGTGGCTGAAAGAAAATGCCTGGAAATACGGCTTTATCTTACGCTATCCAGAAGATAAAACCGATGTGACCGGCATTCAATATGAACCATGGCATATCCGTTATGTCGGTTGGCCGCACAGTGCGATCATGAACCAGGCGAATTTCGTTCTCGAAGAATATCTGGATTTTTTGAAGGAACAGCAGTCCATTACGGTTACGATCGACAACCAGGTTTATAACATCTATTACTATCCAGTCTCCCAAGCTACCACGATCCCTGTGCCTGAGCATGGCCATTATGAAATCTCAGGCAACAATATGGATGGCGTGATTGTGACAAGTTGTAAAGGTTGTGCATAATGGAGCCGATTCTTGGGGTTGGTTGTATTTGGAAAATGAATTTGGCACAAAACGTTTGCCGTCCCGTAATTTCAATGATTTTGCCATCTTCATAATTGGCAGTTCCATGCTAGAAGGGTAACGAAGCGGCCTTTCCACGGTGATACCACGATACCGGGAAAGGCCGGTTTACTATGTGCAAACCTTAGGTCGACTGTAATTTCCGCTTTTCTGCGAGCAGCAGCTGAAACTCCTTCTCCAATTCCTCTGACGGCTCCAGGCTCAGACGGCTGAGAACGTCAGATATTTTCGTCTCGAGCAGAAGCAGTTGTTCCTCCCTGTTTTTCAGTTCCGTATCCGGCGGTACGTAAGTGAGAAACTGCTCATAGCTGTCTTCGAATACAGTGATCCGGCTGTGGTCAAAAGCCAAAATCCGCTTCGCAATGTTCTTGATAAACCGACGGTCATGAGAGACGAACAACACTGTGCCTTCGTATTCCTGCAGCAGAGATTCCAACGCTTCGATCGTCTCGATATCGAGAAAGTTGGTCGGCTCATCCAGCACCAACGTATTGACGTCGCTGACGAATAACTTGGCCAGCGCGACCTTGACACGCTCGCCGCCGCTCAATACCGCTACGGGTTTGTAGACATCATCCCGGAAGAAGTGGAGTCGTGCCAATACCGTTCGGATCAATGTTTCATCCTGTGAGGACGTGGAGCGGACGTTATCCAATACAGACTTGTTGATGTCCAGCAGATCGATGTTTTGACTGAAGTAGCCGATTTTGACGGCAGGAGAGAGCGTCACGTGTTCGTTCGGCCGGATGATTGACTTCACCAGCGTCGTCTTGCCGCAGCCGTTCGGGCCGATGATGGCGAGCTTATCGCCGCCGCGCACATTGAAGCTCACCGGCTGCCAGAGGATGCGCTTTTCAATCGTTCCTGACAGGTCGTTCACCCGCATGGTGATCCGGCCTTTGAACGTTTCTTCGTTCAACAGATTCATTCGGATCGGGGGAAGCTCCCGCCGCTTCTCCACTTTTTCCAGCTTCTCCAGCCGCGTCTCCAGCGCTTTGGCCGTTTTCTGCATCTTTTTTTGCTTTTTGGCAAAGTAGGGCTTGGCGCCGGTGATTTTGCTTTCCGAAGGTGAGACTTTTCGCGGTTTTTTCGTCGCTCGTTCGGCTTTTTCCTCCTTTAATCGTATCGCACGCTCCAGCCGTTTCTTCTCCTGCATGTATTGTTCATATGCTTGATCGTGCTGCCGGTCTTCTAGTTCCCGCTGCTCGGCATACTTCGAATAATTGCCTTTGTACACGTTCAACTTCCCGTCACGGATTTCCCAGATCGATGTGCAGAGTGCATCCAGGAAGGTGCGGTCGTGCGAGACGATGACGAACGCGCCTTGCCAATTTTGCAATTTTTTCTCCAACCACTCGATGTGAGAAGTGTCCAGATTGGTGGTCGGTTCATCGGCAAACAGCAGTTCCGGCTCTTTCAAGAGCGTATTCTGGATGATTTCCTGGGTCAGTTCGCCGCCGCTTTTGGTCGTATCCGTTCGCTTCAATTGCGGAATGAATTCGCATCTGGCGCGGAGCGTCACCATGCCTTCATCCGGTGACTTCATTCCCGCCAGCACTTCCATCAACGTCGTTTTGCCGCTGCCATTGCGTCCGACAAGTCCGATGCGGTCATTCGCACCAATATAAAGGTGTGGAGCTTCAACGAGCAAGCGGTCTTTTACATAAATTTTGATGTGATGTGCCTCTAATAACATCGTGCATCATCCCCATGATTCGGTTGATTAGAGGAGGGGGATCAGATAAAAAAAGCCCCCTTTTCTGCATTCAGAATAGGAGGCATAGATGCACGCCGTTACGGTGCATATTATCCGCAAAGGGTCACGCACTGGGACAAATGCAATATGCTAATCCTATTCTGAAACGCGGTTGAAGGCATAGCAAACCCAAGACCGGTCATGGTCATAAACCGGCATTGGTCGACTAGCGGATCAACAGGGGATCCGAGCCGTGCAGCCTTCCATTGATCGTTTCGTAAGAATAGGATTAGTTGTGCATTGTCTTCATTGTCACCCTTTCCCGTTCGTTACTCTCACCTTACCCAATCGAGCGCGGTTTGTCAAACGCCAAGCCTTTTCTTGTCGGATGAAATGTATTGGAGACTTCCTCCCCCCGGCGGGGACGCTCTTATGCATAAAGATTTATCTGGTGGAAATAATGACTAATGGTAAGTAACTACATGGTCTAGGAGGTTCTTATGCAACGGAAATTGAGCGTAATGATTTTGACAGCGGTGTTACTGCTATCCATGGGCTTCAGCGCTCATGCAGAAACTGGTGCTGCCGGGAATACAGACGCAAATTATGTAAACCAAGGCAACAATATGAACAATATGTATAGAACGACTGCTGCAGACAACGATGTGGACTGGGGATGGGTAGGTCTGTTGGGGCTTGCTGGTCTTGCAGGGCTGGCCGGTCGAAACAGGAATCAAAATCCTGGCAGATAAGATGGACGCACGTTTCCTGTGTGAAACGTAGAAATGATGTACGCCTCTGGTGTGGACAGGCATTTTTGCGTACCAGCCGGCACACGCTGAACATACATCAATGGGTATAAAAAACGGCCTCTTTTCCGATTGGACGAGAGGCCTTGTTTTTTTGACTTACAACCATGCCTGCTGCAAGAGCTTCACACCAAGCTGGATGTCTTCACAAGACAGATTGCTAAACCCCAGTTTTATCATTGGTTTATCGGTGCGATTTTTTATGAAGTAAATGGAGGTAGGGTAAACTTTCACACCGTGCAGGAGCGCTTGTTGGATGAGCCATTCTTCTGAACGATTCAGGTCTGCCTTGACCAGGATGTACAGACCGGACTGCTCGCCGATAATGGATATATGCTGCCCCAAATGATGGCGTAATGCTGAAACCAACTGCTGCATTTTTCGTTTGTAGACAAGCCGCATCCGTTTAATATGGCGATTCCACTCTCCCGCTTCCATAAATGCAGCCATTGTGAGTTGGCTTAAAATGGAAGTGGTGCTCTCGAACCGTTGATAGTAGTTTTTGTAACGGTCCAACAGCGGCTGCGGCAGCACCATATAGCTTAACCGTATCCCTGGCAGAAAGGACTTTGAGAAATTCCCCAGATAAATGACTCTGGCTGAATCGATGGAAGCGAGCGCGGGGAACGGTTGTTGGGTATAGCGAAATTCACTGTCATAATCGTCCTCGATAATATAGCCTTCCTGCTTGTTTGCCCAATGAATGAGCATTTGGCGTTGTTGAATCGGCATGCTTACTCCCAATGGGCTGTGATGGGAAGGGGTTACATAGATCAATCGTGATGTCATTTGGTCCAATTGAGAAAGATCCGCACCTGTTTCATATACCGGCACGGTTTCAATCGCAAAACGATGGAACTGGAAGGCTTCCCTGGCCCCGTCGTAACCAGGGTCTTCCACGATAATACTCTCAAACTCATCCCTCAGTATATGCCCCAGGTATACAAGCATTTGTTGGGTACTGCTTCCGATAATGATTGACTGTGGATCTGTTCGCACCCCGCGAGCCTGGAGCAGATAGGCTGCAATTTGTTCACGAAGGCACCATTCGCCCAATGGATCGCCGTATCGAAAGCAGTCTTTTCGGGTGAGTATCCGATTGGAAATCCTTCTCCACGTCTGTAAAGGAAAATGCGATTGATCGACCACGTCTGCGCGGAAATCAATGCGGACAGGCGGGACTGGCTCTGCTTGCTTCTGCTGAGCAGAACGGGGCGCGTTTTGAAAGAAACGGGGTTCGATTTCATTTACAAAATACCCTTTTCGGTTTTCTACACGGATATACCCTTCCGCGACCAGTTGTTCATACGCCTGTAACGTTGTATTGCGGCTGACGCGCAAGGAATCGGCAAGCTGACGAATGGAGGGCAAGGGTTCATTCGCCTGTAAGTCACCTTGTTCGATAAACGATTTAAATTTCTCGTAGATTTGTTTGTATTTCGGAGTGTTGTCATCCAAGGGAAAAATGGTCGTTTTCAATGCCATCCCTCCTCTGACATGTAGAATTTTTTAAAATTGTACCTTTTAACATGTCAGTTTCGATTATATCATACCGTGTAAAGGATATGTGCTGTCCGTAACAATCAAAAAGGAGGAGAGGAGTGTCATGTATATCCCCGCTCAATTTTTGATCAAAGACGTAACAGTCGCCTACCAGGTCATACAGGAGAACAGTTTTGCCACATTGTTCTCCCTTCATAATGGCATGCCGTTTGCCACTCACTTGCCGCTGCTGCTAAATAAGGAGCAAACCTATCTGTACGGTCATTTTGCCCGTCCGAATCCGCAGTGGCATGATATTCAACAGCAGACGGTCTTGGCCGTTTTCCACGGGCCTCATTGTTATATCTCTCCCGCCTGGTATGAGACCAATCAGGCGGTGCCGACCTGGAATTACGTGACCGTTCATGTTTACGGGCACGTTGAACTAATCGAGGATGAACACGAACTCATGCGTTCCATGCATGACATGGTCGTGAAGTATGAAGCGCCTGACAGTCCGTACCGATTGGAGGATGTAGATGCTGAACTCCTTTCAGCCATGAACAAAGGCGTGCAGGGATTCAAAATCAAAATCGAAACGATTGAAGGCAAAGCAAAGCTCAGTCAAAACCATTCCAGACACAGACAAGAGCTCGTCATCAAACAGTTGGAACAGATTCCATCTCCAAACGAGCAACAGATTGCCTCCTTGATGAAGGGAAATTTGAAAAACATAGGGTAATCTTGCTTTTCTTCATCACTGAAGGGCCCGCTGTGATCATGGGCAAAACTGCAACAAGGAGCTGCATGTCATGGAGTTTTCAACGATTTGGCTATTTGTCATCGCTGCTGCAACGCTGTTACTAATACCTGGACCAGCTGTGTTCTATATTATGGCGAGAAGTATGAATGAAGGGAAGAAAGCAGGCCTGGTATCCGTTCTCGGTGTATCGCTTGGCGGTTCTGTTCACGTGTTGGCTGGTGCGATTGGCGTTTCTGCCATCCTGATGACATCAGCAACTGCCTTTCAACTTGCGAAATACCTGGGTGCTGCGTATCTGATCTATCTGGGGTGCAAGACGTTATGTTCGAAATCTGACAAAACGACTGCTGAAGTTACACAAGTGCCCCGCAAAAAGTTGATCCAGATTTTTTACCAATCAGCGCTCGTAGAAGTAATGAATCCCAAGACAGCCCTCTTTTTTCTCGCGTTCTTTCCGCAATTCATCTCACCTGCTGCCGGGTCAGTCAGCGTGCAATTTTTGCAATTGGGCGCGATATTTTTGCTCCTGGCGTTTATCAGCGACAGTCTGTATGCACTTCTTGCAGCAAGTATCAGAAAACGGATGAACGTAAATACGGCACTGCAAAATCGGATAACCGGTTATGTCTATATCGTTCTGGGGGTATTCTCCGCCTTTGCGAGCCCCTCCCATTCCAAAACGTGATGACGCCGTTCGTGGCGCAGAAATAGCGATTGTACCAAGAGATGATGGCAAAAAGAAATGGAGAGATGTGGCATGACGAGATTTATCATTGAAGATGATTTTTGGTCGTTATTCCCCCAGGCAAAAATCGGGACGGTTATTTGCCAGGGCATCGATAATTCGCGTCGAGATGTGGAAATGTACGAGCAGATGCTGCTGGAGGCGGAGAAAGAAGCACACAAATTCCTGAGTCTGGAGGAATTCAGCAGCAATCCGGTGATTGCGGTATGGCGAGAAGCGTTTCAACAGTTCAAGACCAAGCGAGGGGCAAGGTGTTCCATTGAAGCATTGTTAAAAAGAGTGAAAAACGGCAAGCATATAGGCACGATAAACCCGCTCGTTGACATCTACAACTCGATTTCATTACGCTATGGGCTTCCGTGCGGCGGAGAAGACATCGACACGTTTGCAGGCGATCTGCGGCTGACGAAGGCCAATGGCACTGAACCGTTTATCCCATTGGGAAGTGATGAAAATGAACCGCCATACGAAGGGGAAATCGTGTACAAAGATGATGCCGGCGCAGTTTGCAGATGCTGGAATTGGCGTGAAGCGAAACGGACCATGCTGACCGAAGCGACGACAAATGCATTCCTCTGCATTGAATTGCTGGATGAGACCAGAACCGATGAGTTCCATAAGGCGCTTACAGAACTGTCACGGTTAGTGAGTCATCATCTTGGCGGCAGTGTGAGGATAGAGGTGTTGGACATTCAGAAAAGGGACATGACCATCAAGGCGTAAACGAAAAAATTGGTTGCAGCACCTGCAGTAGGTGCTGCTTTTTTGTTGCTGCTGGTTGGACACCACCCTGCTGCAATCTGTCAGGGGAATTAAAAATTTGTTTTTTTGTCAAGGTTTATAGCCCGGTTGAGTCATTTACGAACCCCCCTGGGAGCGCTATGTTGGTGGTGGAGTTGACAAGATTTATGGAAAAGGGGGGAGACATCTGTTTGAACGATCAAAGAACCGCACCATTGCTCGCATGCTGTTGGCCGCGGGAATCGCCGGATTTGCGGTCGGGGCCGTTTGTTTCGACCGGGTCAGTGCCGCATCGGTCTCCTTGCAGGAGATCATCGATCGGGCCCAACCGGGAGCCGTCGTCACCGTTCCGGCCGGAAAATACGAGGGGCCGATTCGCATTACCAAACCGATCGTGCTGCAGGCAGAGGGGGGCGTGGAGATTGCCAGTGACGGCAGCAGCCCTGTTTTGTCGGTCCTGACCGACCGTGCCGTCGTCCGGGGAATGACCATCGTGGACAACCGGATCAATGCCGCTGAAGCGTCGGTGGTCATGAAGGGGAACCACAACATTGTGGAGGACCTTGTGATCGAGACGATGGGAACAGGGGTGCAGCTTCGCAATGCCAGCGACAATACGCTGCGCGGCATCCGTGTGATCGGCATGGTAACCGACCCGGACAAGGATGAAAATGGTCTTCACAATCACAGCCAACACGCGCACCATCTGTTGAGACCAGTCAACAAAAATCCGGAGGTAACGCCCAAAAAAGGAAACGGCATCGACTTGAAACACGCTCATCGCAACCAGATCGTATCCAACCGGATCAGCAACGTGTTTGACGGCATCTATGTGGAAAACAGCAACGATAACCGCATCGAGCAAAATGTCGTGGAGAACTCCCGCTACGGTTTCCATTTGATGAGCGCGAATGCCACGAAACTGCTCGGCAACACGGGCAGTGCCAACATGACAGGCGCGATGCTCATGGAATCGGATGGCGCAGTCGTTCAGCATAATCGTTTTGTCAAACAAAGGGAAAATCCCAACGCCCAGGGGATTCTTCTCTACGACGTAACGGGCTCGCAATTCGAGGGGAACCGCATCGAGGGAAACCGTGTCGGAGTGTACGTGGAACGCTCCACAGGGAACCGTCTGGAAGGCAACGAAGTCACGCTGAACTTCGTCGGGATGCAGCTCAAACAAGCCTCAGGGAATGCCATGACGTCCAACCATTTTGTCGCCAATGTCATCCAGGCGCAGGCACAGGACAGCACAGCCAACACGTTGGAGGGGAACTACTGGGACGACATGCAGGGCATTGATCTGGATGCAGACGGCCGCAGCAATATTCCCTATCAGCTCAACCCGTTTTTCCTGGCGTTGACTGACGCAGTGCCGCCTTATCAGATCTTTTTTCAAGCGCCCGGCTTTGTGTTTTTGGAGGGGCTGTTTACTGCCGGGACCGACGCATCGATTCGGGACGGAGCCCCGTTGCTGGCTCCGGCAAAGACGCAAACGGACCAACAGCGGGCGGAACAGCAGACGGTTACAGGCGTACTCAGTGTGCTGCTGTTAAGCGGAAGTTGTTTAATGATGTATAGAGGAGTGAGACGAACATGAAATCGCGAAAGTGGACAATTGGTGCAGTGGTGATGACCTTCTCCATGCTGATGGGAGGATGCGGCAAGGAGGCAGCAAAACCGGTGGACATCGTCGAAGGCGTGGACAAATGCGACGTCTGCCATATGAATGTGCCCAATGACCACAACGCAACGGAAATCGTTTTGCAAAACGGGAAAGTGTTAAAATTTGACGATATCGGATGCATGCACCGCTGGACAAAGGAGCATGAAAACGAATCGGTGGAAGCCAAGTTCGTGCGCGACTACCTCTCCCAGGAATGGGTAAACACCGATCGGGCGACGTATGTTTACGACAAATCGTTCGAGACCCCAATGGGCTATGGCATCTATTCCTTCAAGGACAAGGAAGCGGCGGAAGCGTTCGTCAAGGAAAAGCAAACCGGCCTGGTTATGAGCGTACAGGAACTGGACAAGCACACCTGGGAGAGAAGCATGAAAAAACATGGGAAACATAAGGGCGATTCAGAATCGGATCAGCATGGCTCGAAGGACGACCAGCACGGCATGCAGGATAACCAGCACGGTACGCAAGAAGCACAGCAAACACAAAACTAATAGAGGAAGTGGCACACGTGCACATCATGACGATTGCCAAACGGGAAATACAGATCGGGTTTCGCAATCCGTGGGCGTATTCTTTCACGGCCCTGTTTTCCCTGTTCACGCTGGCCCTGTTGATCATTCAATCCCAGTCCTACATGGAGGGATACACGTATACGACCGGCACTATTCTCAACCTGATCTTGTACCTGCTCCCCTTGATGACCATGCTGCTCGCCTCCTTTTCGGTGACGGCAGAAAAGGAGGAGGGGAGCTGGGAGCTTCTGTCCACCTACGCCGTTACCGCCACGTCGTTTTTGTGGGGGAAGTACGCGGGATTGGCAGCGGTGCTCGTCTCCATCGTGTGTTTTAGTTACGGGTTTGCCGGGCTGTCCGGCACGCTTCTGGGAAAAGGGTTCACCCTTTCCGCCCTGCTGTTTTTCCTGTTGTTTTCCATCTGCATTGTGCTGCTGTTTCTGGGGATCGCCATGGTGGTCGGCTCTCTCAGCCGGAATCGGTGGCAGGCGCTCACGCTCGGGGTCAGCATCTGGTTTTTCTTGGTTCTGGCCTGGCCCACGCTCCTGATCTCGCTCTTGAGCTTTTTGCCGTATACGTGGATCAAACCGGCACTCCAGGTGGCCAGCTGCCTGAATCCCGCTGAGTTGGTGCGCATGTTTTCCGTCGTCAGCCTGGGCGGAGGCGCCATCTTCGGTCCGGAGTACTACAAGTGGGTAACCTGGATGGAATCCCCTTTTGGCATTGCTGGGTTTGCCGCGCTTTGCCTGATGTGGATCGGCGTAACGATGCTGACCGCGATAGCGGTGTGGGAAAGAAGGCGATACCGTGACTAAGACCGGACTGCACATGATGCAGGTGGAAAAGGCGATCGGCGGAAAAACCATTGTGCATCCGTTTGATTTGCACGTCGAACCGGGACAGGTTGTTGCCGTTTGCGGGGGCAACGGGGCGGGGAAAAGCACCATTCTCCGCATGATTGTGGGAATTACCCAACCCAGTGCGGGAACGATTGAGCTGAACGGAATAAACTTGAAGCAAGATCGTGTCAATTATTTGCAGCAAATAGGCTATATGCCGGACCACTTCAATTTTCCAGCCGGACTGACGGCGAGCGAGTGCATGCGGTTTTACGCTTCGCTTCGCGGCAGGACAGCGTCGGAAGCAGATGAGGCGCTCAAGGCGGTAGGTCTTCACGAGGCCCGCAACAAAAAAGTGTCCGTGTTTTCCAAAGGCATGCAGCAGCGTTTGCTGTTTGCCCAGGCCATGTTGGGCAAACCGGCACTGCTTGTGCTGGATGAGCCGACAAACGGTTTGGACCCGTACTGGATGGGCGCCTTCGTGGATCTGGTAAATACTCTTAAAAGGGAAGGCATCTCTGTGATTTTCTCCACGCACCAGCTGCAAGCAGCGAACGAAGTGGCGGATCGGGCGCTTTTTGTCATAAACGGAACAATCGTCCGCTCCGCCGCGATGGAGGAATACCGGGCGGAATACGGCGAATTGGCCTTGCACCGTGCGTTTTCCGAACTATTTCCCCGTGAACGGCAGCCAATAAAGCATTCGGAGAAAACCTCCTCAGTGACCGTCACGATTCGCGGGCGTGAGAGCAGGAACGGTAGGGATGCTTGAGCACGCGGTCGGGACGCGGCTTAGGCCCAAGCCGATCAGTGCATAGACAGCGCGCATGAGCGGGATAATGATGGAAGAAACAGTGCAAGGAGGTTGTCATGACCATCAACTGGGGGGAATTTCTCGTCGGCTCGTTTATTGGCGCATGCCTGGCCATTCTCTGTGCGGCTCTGATTGCCATCGCGACTGCCCGGCCCATGATCAAATGGGTGATCGGGCGCTTTACGAAACGGCTGATGGAAGACCGTTACCCGGAAAACATCTGGGAGATGGTCTCGGCGCTGACCAGGACAAGCCCCCGGATTGTCGTGGAAAACAGTATGCGTGCAGCCAGAGGAGACGTCATCAAACGACCGTTTGGCACCCCGCGCCGGTATCTGTTCTATGACAACCTGGTTTTTTCTCCCGCTCAGCTTGCCACGCTGCCCGCATCGGAAAACGCTCCCGTCGACATGATGATTACGATCGGCCCGCAAGCCAAACGGCCGCTCATCCTGAACATCCCCCTGCTGGCCGGAGCGATGGGCTACGGGATCGGGGTGTCCGAAAAGGTGAAAATCGCCATCGCCAAAGGAACGGCTGCGGTCGGAACCGCGACGAACTCAGGTTTAGGCCCTTTGCTGCCAGAAGAGAGGGCCTGCGCCGCCCACTACATCCTGCAGTACCATTCCGGATACTGGGCCAAAGAGACAGAGATTCTCCAGCAAGCGGACGCGATCGAGATTCGTCTCGGCCAAGGGGCGGTTGCAGGGGCCGGGACCGAGATTTCGCCCGAGGATCTGAAGGGAAGGGCCCGTGAACTTATGCATGCTCCGGAAGATGAGGTACTCGTCGTCCCTTCCCGCTTTCCGGAATTGGTCGAACCGAAGGACTTGAAGCCCCTGGTCGAGAAACTGCGCACCATCACCCAAGGCATCCCCATCGGAGTGAAGATGTGTGCCACCGGACAGCTGGAAGCGGATCTGGAAGCCGCTATACAGGCCGGGGTGGATTTTATCAGTCTGGACGGAGGCAATGCCGGCACAAAAGCGGGAGAGCCTATTCTGGAAGACGATTTTGGCCTGCCGACGATTTTTGCCTTGTCCCGTGCCGTGGAATATCTGAAAAAACGGGGCGTAAAAGACCGGATCACCCTCCTTACCGGCGGAGGATATGCCACGCCCGGCCGATGTTTGAAAGCGCTCGCCCTTGGAGCGGATGGCGTCTATATGGGAACGGCCCTGCTGTGGGGAATGGCCCATGATCAGGTGACAAAAGCGATTCCGTGGGAGCCGCCCACGCAGCTCGCCTTCTACACGGGAAGCCTGAAAGACGAGTTTGAAGTGGAAAAGGCGGCGCGGTCTTTGGAGAACTTGCTTCAAGCCTTTGCAGAAGAGATGAAAATTGCCATTCGCGCATTGGGGAAAACGTCTGTGAGGGACGTGAATGCGGACGATCTGGTTGCTCTTGACAGATGGACGAGCGCCGTCACGAAAGTGCGGCTGGTCACGCAACCCGATGAGCTCGTCCGGTGAAGTGGACAACAATTGCAGCACCAGTGAAAAGGTGCTGTTTTTTTATGTTCAGTCGATCGCCAGAAAATGACAAAAATATTTTTGCTTGAGTAGATACTTGTTTATTTAGGCTGAAAGAATCATAATGTATCATTGTTCGATGTATTGAGTTCGTCACGGTTATCCGTCAACAACAGGTCAGTCATATGCAGTTACGGAGGGTGTAAGGATGGATGGGATGACGTTTATCCTGTTTGGAGCAACAGGGGATTTGGCCAAAAGAAAAATATATCCTGCCATATACAATCTGTTTCTTGATGACAAGCTGCCGCGCGCGTTTGCTGTCTTTGGTACCGGAAGACGGGAGATGTCCGATGAGGACTTTCGTGCCCATGTGGAGCAGTCGGTGAAAACATTCTCCCGTCGCTGGGAAGACGATCGTGACCGTGCGGGGCAGTTTTTGCGCATGTTTCACTACTGCGCCATGGACGTGATGCAACCGCAGGATTACGGGAAGCTGGCGCAGCGCATCCGGCAGCGTGAGCAGGACGGGAAGATTCCGGAAAACCGAATCTACTCGTTGTCGGTGGCACCGGAGCTGTTTGGCGTGATTGCCTCCCATATTTCAAACAGTGAGTTGGGTTCGGCAACAGGCTGGAAACGCCTGATCATCGAGAAGCCGTTTGGGCACGATCTCCGGTCAGCCCAGGAACTCAACCGTTCCTTGCGGCAGTTCTTCGACGAAGAGGAGATTTTCCGCATTGATCATTACCTTGGCAAGCCCATGGTGCAGAACCTCGAGGTATTGGAATTTGCCAACCCCATTTTGCGGACGTTGTGGAACAATCAACACATCGCCAATGTCCAGATTACCGCCAGCGAAACAGTCGGGGTGGAAGAACGGGCAGGGTATTACGACAAGGCGGGCGCGATTCGGGACATGTTTCAAAACCACCTGCTCCAACTGCTCATGATGACGGCGATGCAAATGCCCCGGCAGTTTTCCGCCCGGGAAATCCGCAATGAAAAGATCAAGGTGGTAAAAGCGCTGCGTCCGCTGCGTCGGGAAGACGTGGCCAAGCATGTGGTTCGCGGGCAGTACGGAAGCGGATGGATCAACGGGAAGCCGGCAGCGGCGTACCGGGACGAGCCGGGGGTGGACAGGGAGTCGAACACCGATACGTTCGTCGCCGCCCGGCTGTGGATTGACAACGAGATGTGGAGCGGGGTCCCCTTTTATATCCGGACCGGGAAGCGCATGCAGGAGAAGTCGACCCGAATCGTGATCGAATTCAAGAATCCGTTGAGGGAGTCGTATCCCGTCCATGTGAATCCAGCTCCCAATCTATTGGTCATCCATGTAAATCCGCACGAGGGTGTTTCGTTTCAATTAAACAGCAAGCATCCGGGGAAAGACAGCAGGGTGGAGCCGATCACCATGGAGTTTGCGGCAAATGACAACGATGTGCCCGAAGCCTATGAGCTGTTGCTCTATGACGCGCTGCGAGGCGACTCTACGTTCTTTGCCCATTGGGAAGAGGTTGAATGGTGCTGGAAGTGGGTGCAGCCCATTCTCGACGCCTTCTCCGATCAGCAAGTTCCGCTTCATTTGTACGAAGCCGGCACGCAGGGTCCCGAAGCCGCTTTTCGCCTGCTGGAGGAAGACGGTTTTTCATGGTGGGAACTCAACCGCCATGCGGAAGAAGGAACGCTGGTGGTTCGCAGGGAAATGCTGTCCGCATCGATGTAGATGCCTTTCCATTGACGTGATGGCGAGATCGGGCACAAACCGGCAGATGCTGTGGAACAGCAGTATTTGCAGTGGAATAGCAGCCATTTTCAAAACATATGTCCAGGCAGGTGACTCCACATGAAAATCTACGATGTAACCGGATCAATTTTTGAAGGCATGGCCGTGTACAAAAACAAACCGGAAAAGCAGCCAAAGCTGAAAACGGTCACGAATGGATATGTAACCGAATCCCGCATCGACATGGATGTGCACACGGGCACGCATATTGACGCGCCGCTGCACATGATGACCGACGGGGACACGTTTGAAAGCATACCGCTCGACAGTCTGGTCGGCATGTGCACTGTGCTGGATCTGACAGGGGTCCACGACCGGATCACAAAGGAGGACTTGGAGCGATTTGCGATTCGCAAGGGCGATTTTGTTCTCTTGAAAACCAGAAACTCCGATGTTGATGAATTCCGTTTTGATTTTGTCTTCCTGGCGCAGGATGGAGCCGAATATCTGGCTCAGCTGGGCGTTCGCGGAATAGGCATTGATGCGCTTGGCATCGAGCGGGATCAGCCGGGCCATCCGACGCATCACATCCTGTTTCAACACGGCGTGATCGTCATGGAAGGCCTTCGCTTGAAAGAAGTGGAAGCAGGCGAGTATTTCATGGTGGCGGCTCCGCTGAAAATCGTGGGGACCGACGCTGCACCTGCACGCGTCCTGCTGTTTACCGGGCTGGCCCCCACGGCATCATAGCCTGTGTCTGCATTTCCCGCTTCCCTTCCCAGAAGAAAGAGCGGGCGCTCGTAACAAAACGCTATGGAAACGAACAGATCGCACCGTGTTGTGAAGCTGCACGGTGCGATCTGCTTTTTTCATGTGCTGCGGCTCCGGCATGCTCCACTGTCATGATGGAATCCATCCGTCTGATTCAGCGGTCATGTCCGCTTTCTTCGGCAGCCATGGCAATTTGTTTGGTTTCATGGACGGTCCCAAACGGATGTTCAGGCGGCGCATAGATCACGTACACTTTCAGCGGTTTGTGACCGGTATTCACGACGTTGTGCCATGTGCCGGCAGGGATCATGATGGCATCGTCCTCATAGGCCATCTGCTGAAAATCCAGGCGATCTCTGCTTGGCCCCATTTGGACAAGTCCCTGTCCTTCTTCAATCCGTATGAATTGATCCGTAGTCGGATGGACTTCCAAACCAATGTCATCGCCCACATTAATGCTCATCACCGTCACCTGGAGGTGCTTTCCTGTCCATATGGCCGTCCGGTACGTCTGGTTTTGTTTGGCCGCCTGTTCAATATTCACGACAAACGGACTGTTGCCATGATCGGTCAGGTTGATCCGTCTGTCATGAGGATAGCGGCTGGGATTCCAATGGGCATAATAGGGATTCCACTGGTAGCTCCACGGATTGGGAGTCCAGTCGTACACGGGAGTATGCCAATATGGGTATCCCCACGGTTGTTGGTACATGCGTATTCGCCTCCCATACATTCATCATGCACCATAGCCTATGCCGTTTGCTGTGCATGGGTGTATAGGAAGCAATCGTTATCCATTCGCGTGCGGTTTTTTCACAACCGGAATCCAAATCTCGCTGCGAAACGTGGGGGAATGGATATCTGCATGCTCGTTCCACAGAATTTCCGGACCTTCTGTTTGTTCATAGTGCGCGGTGGGAAACCATTCGGAATAGATGCGTCCCCAGATATTCTGCAGCGTGTCGGGAAAAGGACCGACTGCTTCAAATACAGCCCAGGTGGAGGCGGGCACTTCCAGCTGCGTGAGACCTTCCGGGCACTCGTTCGTCGTGGCCACGCCAATGTAGTGATCGAGCTCTCCTTTTTCCTCCATTCGCCCTTCCGAAAAGTTGGTGGATGCTTGAATCAGCCCCATTGGCTCGACATTGGAAAGACTTTTGAGTGTTTGGATCGTATGCATGTCCAGACTTTTCCACATGTCGGCGATGGCCGGATTCACTCCTTTGAACACGATGGGCACTCGTTTCATGATCCCCACAATGCGAAATGCCTCTTTTTCTACGATGCGGTAGTTCATTTCGTTTCCCCCTTGAATGGTTAATTGGAAGCTCATTCGAGGATAGGCTTTCAGGGAATGGCCGTTTGTTCTGGCTTCCGACGGTGTGATCCCATGCAGGCTCTGAAATGCGCGGGCAAACGAATCAGGGGAGTTGTACCCGTATTTCATCGCGATGTCGATGACCTTCGCGCTGCTGTTTTGCAGCTCAAACGCAGCAAGTGTCAGGCGCCTGCGGCGAATGTATTCCGACAGGGTAATCCCTGCGAGGAAAGAAAACATCCGTTTGAAGTGATATTCGGAGCATAAAGCCAGCCGTGCCGCTTCCTTGCAATCAATGTCGTTCGTCAGATTGTCTTCGATATACTTGATTGCCTTGTTCCAGTTCGTCAGCACATCCATTGAATTCGCCTCCTTATCCACAGCATAGCAGGTGAGGAATCGACTCACCCGACATTTCGTGCCCAATCCTGCAGGGGATTCGAGTGTGTCGCTGCTTTGTGTACCGGCTCATGAGAGAAAGGCCCGTTTTATGCTGTCATTCTGTATGGTGAACGGACGGAAATCCGCCTGTTTTGACTCTCAAGTAGACGAGAATCGAGACAGGCCGATGATGCCATACATAGTATAACCTGGGTAGGGACAAACACAGGATGCCCTGCTCATGGCGAGATGGAAGGGAGGGAATAACATGAGCGGGAAGCACGGTTTCTTTGGCGGAGGGTTCTTTGGATTGATTCTGATCCTGCTCCTCTTCTTCATTCTCTTTGAGGAAGACCGCTGGTAACAGGAGCGGACAGAGCTGTCAGGATAAAGCGTCCGGAATGGGGTACATTTCTCGGCTTGAACGGTATCGGAAAAATTGTGCTCATTCCATGACACCAGTCTATACCCGTTTCCTTCTTGCGACATAGCATAAATACTGAATCAACAGGAGGAGGTGGATCCAACCATGAGTGGAATCTTCAACGGTTTCGACGAATTTGGGCTGGTCCTGGTACTGTTCATTCTGCTGGTGATCGTGGGTTGTTCTTGCGACTAGGATGGATTCACTTGCGTCGATGGTAAGGCAAAGAGAAAAGCAGCTGCAATTTCTTCCCCTTCACACAGCAGAGGGGAATCGCATAAGCATGTTGACCCGAGAACACTGCAGCATCGCTCTTTCAATCCTTCCCTCAGGTTGGGGGAGGGATTTTTTACGTGCAAAGGGGAGTGCGCCGAACGAAACTGCCCGGAGAAAACAAATTGGGAACCAGCCGCTCACCTGATTCCCAAGAGGAGTATTTGTTTTACAGCTTCTTTTTTTTCTCATTCATCCGGTGTTGAATCGCCAGAATATACTGGTCCAAACGTTGGCTTAGCTCCACCACGGTATCATTTGACAGGCTGCCCGTCTCCTGAACCAATTGAACCAACTGCCGGCGCAGTTCTTCCGTTATTCCTACGATGTCATAGACATGTGGAAATTTGCTTCTTTCCTGTTCAAATGATTGCATGGTAGACTTTACATATGGAAGTCGTCTCTCTTTTTTTGGGGGCGTTCCTTTGCTCTGGCGAGGAGGAGGAACGTCCTTTTCGTTAATCATTGTGATTATGAGATTCACCTCCTTTTTTTGACAATAAAGGACAATTATTACTATACAATGGTATCCCAAAACTTCCGGGCTGAAAAAAATGGAATAATGAAAAGCACCCCAAAGGGTGCTTTTCATTGCTCAACCGCCGAATCCGTGTGTAAGCATGGTTATAGTTTGACTTGTTTCAATCGGCATCGCAATAGCGCAATATACACTAAATATGACGATAAGCGGAAGGAACAACGTTTTTACATTCATTTGTTGAACCTCCTTTTAAAATTTCTTCAAAGACGCTTAACTGCTGCTTGGATGCTTGGTGTCGGTGCTCCCAGAACAATTCTGTACAACGTTTGAAGGCTTGGTAGTGATTCATCTTATCAGCAAGGGAAAGGCACAGTAACGTTTCTTCGAGAGCTTTGGCAATACGCCCCCTTTTAAACTCATATATAGTTTTACAATAACGAAAATGATAATGTCTGCCAATATTAATTGGGTCTTGATATTGCTTGAAACGGTCAATTTCCTCAGAAAAGCGTTCCAAAATATGGTCAATGGTAATATCATATTTACTGGCTGACTCCATAATGGTTAATAATCCCGCTGGTATTTCGGCGGGGTATTTCATCAGAAAATCCACGTACTCCGGCAGAACGTCGATATTCCCCGTTAACAGATCAAGGGTATAGAGATTGGCTTTCGCCCAGATTCGGAACTTCTCGACTTCCCTTCGCCCAGTTTCATCCAAAAGTTGAAACCACCCAAGATCGGCGTATCCCTGCACATACGTTTTGGCCTCTTCGTACCTGCCTTGCATTTGTAATGCCACGCCTTTTGCAAGAAATCCTTGCCCATAGTATACAACCAGGTGCCGCTCTGTTTTTAACGGTTCGAATTCCTTGTTACTTTGCTTTTTTCGCAACTGGTCTTCATATACTGCCATTGCAAGCGCACGCAATTCGTCAGCGTATGTTTCAATCTGGTTCCACTTTTGTAACATAAAGCAAGCATTCGCCAGTTTTAATAGCGCATCTAACTGATACTGTTCAGGCAGCCGCTTTCGATAGGGGGCAAAACGTATGACCGCCTCCCAATGTTCTTCTGCATTTGTACCTTGCAGCGATTGAAAGATCCGATAGTGAGCCAACACAAAACGATCGTTGTGGCTGTCCTTTTCGTTATCTATAACGTGTTGATAAAATGGCACTGCCTCTTTTCGTTTTCCGGTCTCAAATAGCTGCTCGGCCACGGAGAAAAGAATCGACACATGTTTAGGGTTCTCCAGCAATTTGGGGACAATCGACTCAATACAATCCTGCCTTCCGATTTCCGCACAGCGGATCAAATATGGCACCAGTCGTGGGCGTGATACTTTTCCCTCGGAGAAACACTCTTCTTCGTACAAATCGTACAGCCACCCCGGAGCCTGTCCAAAAGCTGTAGCCAAAGCATCCAACTGCCGAATCGTTATTGCCCGAGGAGGATTTCTGTTCAGGATGGCACTTAAATGTCCCTGATTAATGCCAGTTATTTCGCTAAGTTTCCTGAGTGTGTAGCCGTGCTTTTTAATCTGACGCTCAATTTCAGATCGCAAGGACCGGCGCACCTGTTGAAATCCCATAAGCACTCCCCCAAGAAATTAGAGAAATCACCCTTATTTTCCTGTATATTACAATATCATAAGATGATAGACAAGCGCTTTTCCCATCCTGCTCAGAATGTTCGGGTGGCTGGGTGAATATGATTAGGGCAGCGGTCATTTCCGACTGCCCCTTTTTGTTTGGGCATGCTGGGGGTGTGTCGAAAAAAAGTGCACATTTGCGGGCCCACATGGACTTCACGACCAGATGGAAAAAATGTAAGATACAGGAAGGAACTCCTTTTCCGGTGAGGCTGAACGGAACGAATGGGTGCATCGTCAAAAACGGGGTTGAATGGTCGTGTCATATCATGTAATATGTTAGAAAAGTTTCATTTTTATGGAAATTCGGAGGAGAACGTCATGGCAAAAATCGTCTTGATCAACGGCAGCATGAACCCGGAATCGGTGACAAAGCGCGTACTCAATCTGTTCGCAAAGCTGTTGCAAAAACAAGGTCATGAAACGGAACTGATCTGTGTGGCGGAGACAAACTTCCCGCTGTTTAGTTTTACGGTACCGCAAACGGACAAAATGATCGAAATTTCGGAAAAGATCAAACAAGCTGACGCTTTTATCGTGGGTTCGCCCGAGTATCACGGCGGCTACACAGGTGCGCTGAAAAATCTGCTGGACTATCAGGATGGGTCGGGATTCAAACATAAGCCGATTGCGTTATTGGCCGTATCGGGAGGCCTAAAGGCAGGAATTCTGACGCTGATGAGCCTGCGGCAGGTGTTTCGTACGCTGCACGCAAACGTGATTCCGGAAGAGATTGCCATTTCCAGTGAACACGAGCTGGACGAAAACGGGCAGTTGAATGAGGCGTGCCGGAAGCGCGTGCAGAGCGTCATTGCCGGACTGCAGCGGGAGTTAAACGTTTTGTCCCTACGCAATCGTGTGGAAATGGAAAGGAGGTGAGTCCCATGGAACAAGTAAAAAATCAACAAGAAGCAGTGGAAAACAATGAAGATCTGGACCTGGAAGACATTGATTTTCTCCTGGAGGACATCGAAGACAAGATCGCACCGCTTGCGTAGCCTGCGGGTAAGATGATCTATCATCCGCTTGATAGGTCATCTTGCCTTTTCTTTCCGCTTCAGTATCTATTTAAGAATCCTCATGAACAGAGAGGGTGTGTGATGGAAAAAGCGCTCGCAAACGAGTTGATCCAGCAGTTCCTGGCGTACGGGCATGAGGAAGTCGAGATATTTCATGAAGAAAAGCAGGTCCACTCGCTCCGCACGAGGCGGGGCGGCGAAAAGCCAGAGTGGAGAGTGACAGTTGGTCAGGGGGTTGGGGTGCGTATTTCAGGTGAAATGGGAATGAAATACCTCCACTTTCCCATGTCACCTGCCGATCTCCTGGAGCATGTAAAAAGCGGCCGGAACACGGCCTTGTTGAGAGAAGTGCGCAGCGTGAAGCAGGTCGGCGATGAGGAGGATCAACATGTCGGTGTATCCTTATCGGCGATGGCTGCAGCGTTTGAAGAACTGCATGACAGGTGGCAGCGGGGGTTCAGAGCAGCCGGACGGGTGAACAGCCGTTGCATGGAAAGTGTCACCTCGTTTGACCAGCGCATCACCGTGGCCCGATCCGACGGCTTCTACGCTGACGATCACCGCTCCTACTACACGATCGACATCCAGGGGGAATGGACGGAAGAGTCGCGTCCCATGTACATGAGCCGTTCCTGCGGCGGCCTCAATCTGGAAGAACTGCGTGCGGGGTTTGCCGGATTCGTTCAATCGGCACTCGCTGAGTTCGACGATTTGCAACAGTACATAGAGATCGAAGGAGGAGACTGGTGCGTGGTGCTGGGGCCGGGAAACCCTGCGATCCTGATCCACGAAGTGTGCGGGCATGGATTGGAGGGCGATCTGGCTGCCCATCCGGACGCAGTCTACGGGGGAAAATTTGGACAGCCTGTGGCATCGGAGCAGGTGACGTTGGTTGACGACCCGACCATACCGGGTCTGTCCGGCAGTTATCGCGTGGATGACGAAGGGGAAAAGGCCCAATCCACCGTGCTGATCCAGAATGGCCGGCTGCAGGAACTGATGTACGACCGTACGGCCGCCAAGCGGTGGGATACGCATTCGAACGGACACGGGAGGCGTGTGTCGTATCGATACCCGGCGATTCCGCGGATGTCAAACACATTTATTCAAGCAGGCGAGTACACGCCTGAAGAAATTGTGCGTCAAACCTCCCGCGGGCTGTATGTTCGCAAACTTGGCACGGGAGAGACGGAACTGACCACCGGGCGGTTTCGGGTGCGTGTGGTGGAAGGTTTTTTGATCGAGAACGGCCGGATTACGCGTCCGACAGGCGACCTGTGGCTGGTCGGCAACGGTCCGGATCTGCTGTCTTCCATCGACCGTGTCGGCTGCGATCTCCGGATGCATCATTCCCGCCACGCGACGTGCCACAAATTTGACCAGATGAATCTCGCGGTCAGTGTCGGTCAGCCGACGATTCGGATAAAGAAAATCCATGTGGAAACGGGTGCTGGTAGATCATGAACATCGGGGTGATCGATAACGTACGCGTCGACGATTGGGCGGTCCGGCTGGCGGAAAGGGCAGTGGCGGCGGGCGCTGACAACGTGGAGATTTTCCTGCGTGTGGAGGAGATGGTGCGCCTGCACTGGACACCTTACCAAGGAGTCGCATTGAGAAGCGGCGCGGAAAGCAATGTGCATGTGCAGTTGGACGTCGACGGACAGACCGTGACGTTTGTTTCCGACGCGCTGAATGCTGCCGGCATCGAGAGCCGATTGATCCAGACGGTGCGCGAACTGATCCGCACTCCACGAGAGCGGGTGAAGCAGATCACGTGGGTCGATGCGGCCAGGCAGGGGCGGTATGCACACGTTGATTCGGACACGGATGCCGTCGATTTTCTTGCAATCCGCGACATGATGCGGAAATGGCAGGAACGATTCGTCCCTTCCGCCTTTCATCTGCATCGCTGGGAGTGCATCAGCGGGCGCACATTCACGGCGCTGGTTCGCTCAGACGGCCAGATGATGTCGGATGCAGCAAACAAGTACAGTCTCCAGCTCTTGCTGGAGGGGCGACACGGATTTTTGCTCGAAGGAACGTTCGCGCTTCGAGCGGCTGATTTCAGGACGGGTGACCTTGAGGAGCGGATCGGTCAGTTGCTGGCATGGCCGCGGGAAGAGACGACACTTCAACCGGGCACCATTCGGCTGTCCATACCGCCCAGCATCGGGGCTGACATCGCGCGCAAATACGGCATCCTGTTTTCCGGGCCGCGTTTGTTGGGCTCACCGGAGTTGGCGGGTCTGATTGGGAAGCGGCTGGCCAAAAGGCATGTAACGCTGGTCGATGATGCCTGCTTGCCGGGCGGATGGGCAAGTCGTGCGTTTGACGAGGAAGGAACACCGTCGCAACGCACGGTGCTGATTGACAGCGGCGTCATGGCGAAGTTTCTGCACTCGACGGTAACGGCGCAAAGGTGGGGCGTCACCTCCACAGGCAATGGCGTTCGCTCGCGGAACCACTCCGACAGTGTAAGTCCGAGCAATATCTATTTTGTACCTGGCGGGACGGATCACGCGGAATGGAGGAGGCAGACCGATCTGGGCGTGGAGATTGTTCACGCAGTCCAGCCGCCTGAATTTGTCAGCCAAAACGGGATGATCAGGTTTGTTGCCGACGGGTGGCTGATACGCGGCGGCAAGCGCGAACGACAAGTGAGTTCGGTAGCAGTCGCCCTGCATCCGTTCCGCTTTCTCCGCAAACTCTCTTCCTTCGGCAGCGACCTGACGTTCTTTCTTCAGGCAAAGGGCGCCGGATCGCCAACGATCTTTGTTGACGATGCTGAGGTACAGGAGGGGCACATTGTCATCTGAAGCAGAGGAGGATGTTCCTATGGCACACGATCAAGCCGGGTACAAGCAATTGTTCACCATCCCGAATTACGTGTTGGTGTGGATCGGGCAAACGACCGCAAATTTCGGGGACTCCCTGTACCAGATTGCGTTTTTCTGGCTCGCCTACAAAATGACCAATTCCTCATTCGTCGCGGGTCTTGTGGTTCTCGCCACATCGGCACCATACATCTTCTTTGGGCTGCTCGGCGGCGCCTATGCCGATCGCTGGGACCGCAAACGCGTGATGGTGTACGGGGACATCATCCGCCTTGTCTCTCTCCTCACCGTACCCTTTTTCTACTGGCTCGATCTTTTGCACGTATGGAATCTGGCCATTACGGCATTTGTGCTCAGTACGGTACGCTGCTTCTTTTTCCCGGCGATGAGAGCGTCGCTTACGAGCTTTATGCCGAAAGAACTCTGGTCGGCAGGCAACTCATTCATGCAGGCGTCCTTCCAGCTAATGCGCGCCATCGGGCCGATGATCGGAGGCGTGCTGATTGCGCAGACCAGCGCGATTTTCATCTATCTGATCACCGCCGCCAGCTACGTCGTCTCGATTCTGTCCCTGCTGCCGACCAAGATACCGCCGATTGAAAAGAAGAATGTGCAGGTATCAGTATTCCGGGACATTTACGATACTTACCTCTTCGTCAAAACCGTTCGTCCGCTGTTTTGGTCCATCTTTTTCTTTGGCGTGGGTCTTTGTCTGATTGTCGGTCTTGACCGTTTGGGCCTTCCCATTCTGTCTGATCAGGTGTGGGACATGGGCTCCAAGGGGTATGGGATCATTTTGAGCGCATTTGCGGTCGGCAACTTGCTGATGACGCTTCTGCTCGGCAAAATCCAGATCAAGAAATTCGCAAGAGTCATTTTCAGCGGCTGGGCGCTCTGGGGCTTGTTTTACTTCCTGATCGGCTCCACAGACATGTTTGTCCTGGCGGTCGGCTTCGCCTTCCTGGCCGGCGCGGCGGAATCGTTGATCGATATGCCGCAGATTCTGCTCGTGCAGAACTCCGTGCCCAACGACCGGCTTGGCAAAGTGTTCAGCATGCAATCGACGACCGCCTTTATCGGCGAGTCCGGTTCCAGCCTGCTGGCCGGTGCGTTGATCGGGTGGCTGGGAGCGGCTGACAGTTACAAGGTTGCAGGCGTCGGGCTGATCTTGTGTGGCGTGGTTGGATTGTGGCTGACCCGGACTGCCCACCGTGTTCCATCTTCCGTTTCTACACAGGGATAGGGAAGTGATTTGATGTTGAAAAACAGCCAAGCGGTGCAGACGCATTCGCTGGATACCGGTTGGGAGCTGCTGCCGGATTTCGTGTTTCGTACGACCGGCTTTCCCTTTGAATGGTTGGAAGAGTTGCGGTGCACACAAACGCTGGCGCAAGCGAAGCGGCTGCTCGCACTGGAGCAGGAGCAGGACCGGCTGCGCGATCGCTTTGTGCACGAGCTGTTTCCCCGCCTGATCGCGTATGAACAAGAGCGGGAAGAGGTCGGGTCGGCGGTGTTTCCGACACTGTACAAATTAAGGAAGCGCGTGATGAAAAACCGGACGCTCTCTTTGGACGATGTGGCCTTTTGGAAGAGCCGCCGGTATGAAAACACAGACTGGGAGCACTTTGTGGATGAGTGGAACGAGCTGGAAAGCAGGCGGGCAGAGGCAATAGCGGCGGGGGAGGAGCTGTTTCAAGCGGAGTTGGCCCGCGTACGCCGCGTCATGATGGCGAAGGTGAACGATCCGCGTTTTCAGGAGGCGGTGTTTCTCAGCAGCCCGTCTTCCTTTCAGCGAGTGATAAAGTACAGCAAGGACTGGGAAGCCAAGCCAGAACCGGACTGGAACAGCACCGCACGAGGTGCCGAGCGAATGATCTTTGCGTACCTGCAGCGCTTTTGTGCCAAGAACGACACGACGTCGTTCTTCGGGCCCGTCAATTACGGAACATGTAACGCCGCAGAGCCGCGAGCGATTCGACGCGCGTTTCGCGAAGGGAACGTCCTGGGAAAGCGGCGCGTGTTTATCGCCCACTGGTATGTCAAGCTGCTCGCGCAAAAGCTGGCCGGGCGCAACGAAATCCTCCCGCATCTGAAGCCGCGCCCCAATCCGCTGGTGCGCCCCCTGGACAGCCACACGTTTCATTTCCACGGACTCAACCGGACGTTCCGCTTGCCGGATGCGCATGCACGTGTGTTTCTGGCGTTGGACGGCGAGAAGACCGTTTCGCGAGTGGCCGCGGAATTGTCCATGGATGAATCCGCGTTGATCGCGCTTTTGCATGAGCTCAAGAACAAACGGTTGATCGATCTGTCGATTCCCCTCTCTCCGGTGCGCGTAGACGCCTTGGCCGAACTGCGGGACCAGCTGGCGGCACTTCCTCCAAAGGCGCGTCAAGCGGGGGAGGAGTTGATCGATAGACTGGAAGGTTTCCGGGTCTTATTGGAACATACCCCGTATCCGGAGCGCGTACAGGTGTGGGAGGATGTGGAAAGGCAGCTCGCTGACCTGGTGGAAGAGGATACGCGGCGAAAGGGCGGAGCCTTGTATGCGGACCGCACCGCGTTGTACGAAGATTGTGCAGGCACGCTCTCCGCGTTGACGATTGGCGGCCCCCTCTATCGGGCGCTGACCGGTTCGTTTTTAACAACATTAAAACTGCTGACAGCCGCTGCCGTCCTGAAATGGATGGATTACCAACAGGCGGGCAGGACATTGTACCGCAAGCTGGCGGCGGACGGGAAGGTGGTCCGCTACATCGACATGATCCCGCTGTTTGAGCAGGGCGAACCGGAGATGAGGTACACCCGTCAATTCCAATCCCGCATCCAAACGCTGCTGCGCCAGCGGCAGGAGGAACATTCGGGGGGCGAACTGCACATCAGCGAGGAAGAGGTCCGCGACCTGTTGGAACCGTTCCAGGAAGAGATCGAACGAGCGCTGGCTCACCTGCAGATGACCCTGCCAAGTCCCGATATCATGGTCGCGGCACCTTCTGCTGATGCGGTCGAGCGAGGGGAGTTCCGGCTGGTGCTCGGTGAACTGCATGATGACTGCTCAACGATTTTCAACGGGTTCATGGCGTACTTTGCGGATGATCCAGAGGCGCTGTGGGCACGGTTTGAACAGCGCATTCAAAGGATGCCGCAGTGGGAGCGCATGGCTACAATCATCACGGAGCGGCGAAACAAGCATGTCACTCCGGAGCTGCCGGGCCATACGATCCTGCTCTCCGCCGTTTCGACCAAAGAGCCTGCCTATGTCATTCCGATCCATCAGGTCGCGGTGCGTGAGATCGACGGGCGGCTCACGCTCTGGGCAAACGGAAAGCCGCTCACCCTCTATCCGGGAGATTTGCACTCGGCCGCGCACGGTTGTTTTTCCCTGCCATGCGTGGTGCCGATCGCAATTACGGTTTCCAGCGAGCAGGAGGAGGCGGATGTGAAACGCTCTCCACGCATTGTCGTCGACGGTGTGGTGATGCAGCGTGAACGGTGGGAGATTCCGGCCGAACACATGCGGGCTGATTCCCTGGAACTGAAAGGGTTCCCCTTGTTTGTGCACATGGCTCGCAAGCAGATGCAGTTCGATCTGCCCGACCGCTTTTTTGTGAAATGGAAGGCGGGCGAGAAACCGATGTATGTCGATCTGTCCATCCCCTGGTCGCTTGAGTGGATGGTGCGGGTGGCGGCCCAGACGGACCGCGTGTCGATCAGCGAGATGTATCCGGGCCCGGAGCATCTGTGGTGGCATGATGATATCGGTGTGCATACGTTTGAACTCCGGACAGGTTATGTGTACGACTACTCTGCCGGTTTGAGGCAGAAGCAGGAAGCGAGGATGGATAGGCGATGAATATGATGACGGCCGAAAATCAGGCGGGGACGCAGCCGTTTTCCCCTGATTTTGAATGGCGTTTTTTCCCGCACTACATCATCCGCAGCACCGGATTTCCATTTGAGTGGCTGGAAGCATTGGCGTTTCCCCGCACCAGCGACATGGCACGGCAGATTGTGCAGGTAGAGCGTTCACTGGATGTCCAGACGGCAGCGCTGCTGGAAATCGCCGAACGAAGCGGCGGGTTGCCGAGAAAAAGCAGGCAGAAGCTGTCGCGGTTCTTGCAGCGCCGGGAGACAGGCGCCGCTGCCAAACTGGCCGAACTGGAACTCACCGGCCCGAATGAGCTGCTCGACTGCGCGGCAGCCTGGGACCGAATTGCCAAAGACTACCAGGAATTGCTGGCGCTGGTGCCGGAGACGTTTGAGCAGGAGTTGGCCGAAAAACGCGAAAAGCTGCGCCAGCTCGTGAAAGATCGCAAGTACCAGGAAGCGGTCTACCTCTCCTCACCGGACATGTACGCAAACAACGTCCCGAAGTATCTCAGCTACACACCGCTGCCGGACCGAAACGCGGCCGTCAAACGCATGGAGCGGCGCTTCTTCCATTACGTGCAGCGCCTGTGCGGAAAAAACGAGACCTCCAGCTTCTTTGGCCCGCTGAACTACGGCAGCATCGACGATTCTGATCCGTCATACCTCGACGCGCGTTTTCAAACGGGCGACATCATCCGGCATCGCGAAGTATTCCTGGCTTTCTGGGCGATCAAGCGCCTGGCGGAAGCCATCAGGCAAGACGATACGCTCCGGCCTCATCTCCCGGTCCACCTGCATCCGATGGTGGAGGCGGTTCCGGAGAAAGGGGTTTTGCACCTGCACAACAGCGGAAAAACCGTAACGGTAGGCCGTACGCTGGCCTCCCTGCTCAGGAAGGCGGACGGCACAAGAAGCCTGCCGGAGCTGCTCGCCCCTCTGGACGAGAAGGAGCGCCTGGCTGTGGAAAAGCCGCTTTCCCACCTGCTGCAAGCCGGGCTGTTGAAGCAGGAACTGCACGTTCCGTCAACGCTGGGGAACCCGCTCCCCTACGTGATCGAACAAGTAGCGGCGCTGCCGCCGTCCGATCAACGGCAGATGTGGCTGGAGCGCTTGCGCGGTTGGGAGGCATGGCTTGCGCGCATGTCGGCCGAGCAGGATTTGCAGGCCCGCATCGAGCTGATCAGCGAAGGCGAAGCGCGATTCACCGAGCAGACCGGAGAATCGGCCCGCCGGGGCAGCGGCAGTCTCTATGCCGACCGCTACATCTTCTACGAGGAAACAAAAGGGCACATCGAGCGATTTGTCATGGGCAGGCAGTTCCATGAAAAGCTGTGCAATGACCTGCGCGGGGCGTTGGAATTGAGCGCGTACTACGGCTACGAACTATGGCTTCATGCGCAAAGGCTCGGCAAAGAGGTGTTTGACTCCATCTCCAACGGTGGCGCTCCCGTTCCGTATTACACCTTTGTGAACGCGCTGCGGGACAGGTATCCAGATTCATTGGAACCGTTCAAACCACAAGTCGTCGGGCAAATCGAAGAACTGGTCCGCAGCAAAGCGGCTGACAGCCCGCGTTGTGTCGAGCTTTCCAGCGCTGCACTGCCGATTCGCGAAGTCACGATGCCTATGTACAGCTTGCCGGACCTGTTTATCGCCAGCGAAAGCATCGATGCGATGGCGAAGGGGGATTTTCAGGTGGTGCTGGGCAAGCTGCACAGCCACCTGCTCGTGCCAAACTGGATGACCATCTTCTACCCGAACCGGGAAGCACTGCGGGAAGACCTGTGCCGTGAGCTGAATAAAACGGCTGAGTTCCGTCAGCTCGTCGCGCCGGAAGTCGTCCGCCGCAACAAAGGCTTTTACGATTTTCCGGGCCGTGCGATGCAGTTTGCAGAGCTGTCCTTGAAAAAGGGCGACGACGTCATCCCGATGTACGATCTGGAGGTCGTATTGAAGGAAGACGGCACACTCGGGCTGCAAAACGTGAAGAGTGGCGAAGAGATCCGCCTGTACATTCAACTGGCTGATCAGGTAACGTATCTGCCCTTCATGCTGTTTGCCCTGCCGGCTTTGACACACATGCCGATTTCGCTCGGCGACCATACCCCGCGCATCGTCATCGACGGAGCAGTCTACCAGCGGGAACGCTGGGAATGCGGGGCACAGGCGGTCGCGGAACTGCTCGACAAAGACGATGCAGCTGCGTTCCTCAACGTATTCCGCTTTAAAGAAAAGCAGGGCATGCCGGACGTGGTCTACATTCGCGGTTTGTCGGAGCGCAAGCCCTATGTGGTGGATTTTCGCAACTTCTTCTGCGTTGAGATGCTGCGCTCGATCGTGCAAAACAATGAGCGGCTCTTGATCGAAGAAATGCTGCCGACGCCGGGTCAGTTGTGGCTGACCAGTGAAGCGGGCCGATATTCCTGCGAATTTCGCATGAACGTGTGGAAGACCAGAACCGAGAACAAAGGAGGCGGACTATGGTAGCCGTTCCTGAAACGTCTGTGAAAGTTGATTGGAACCGCTCGCTGATCGATCAGCTTCAATCCGTGCGAGAAGCGGCAGTGCTCTTGATCGGAGAAGAGCGGCTGGGCGGTGCCATGCTTATGGCACAGGCAGCAGAAGACGTGCACCAGGCAGGTCATCTCGCCGTGTCGATCGACGTAACCGGGCGCATGTCCCACTCTTTTTACGGGCTAAAAGCGATGCTCATGGCGCTGGAACCCGTTCTTCGGCAGGAGGCTGCCGACTTGCTCAAGGCACATGCGGCCGAGTGGACCAGTCTGTTCCCCCATGCCAGGGACGACGAGCTGTTTGCGAACACCGTCAGGATTGAAGAGATCGCCCTTTCGGCTTCCGAACGGCGTCTCTCGCGGGAAAATGAGCAGGTGTTTCGCCTGATTACAGGCTCCGTAAGCCTCGTCCTGCAAGCGATGGAACGCTGCCCTTCATTGGCAGGCAAAACGCTCTGGTTGTTTATTAACCGCCTGGATGAGGCTGACCGGCTCTCCGCTCATGCCTTCCACAATCTGCTGCTGCGCCGCCATCCGCACATCCGCGTCGTCGCCACGATGCGCAGCGTTCCGCGGCCAGCGCCGAAAGCGCAGGAAGGCAATCCGCTCCAGGTATTGTTCGATGTTCGCCGGATTCGCGCGCAGTTCTTGTCTGATCTGGTGGGCGATGTGCAGCCGCGTGTCATGGAGCTGCAGGCGTGGACGGAAGACCAGGTGCGCGCGTTCGTGGAAGCGAAGCGCCCCGATCTTGTGGAACGGGTCCCGCAGATGTACAGGCAAAGCGGCGGCATGCCGATGCTGGTGCAGGCACTGCTAGCCGGCGCCGGAGAAGGGCTGGGCACATTCGAATGGACAGCGGAGGAGCAGGCGTTTTTGCGGCTCTATCGCGCCGTGCATGCCAACGAGCACGTATGGACCGCGGCCGGTATTCAGGCGATGACGCGGGACCGACTGCTTCTGGCGGAGCAGCTCGACTCGCCGGAAGCGCCCGGTGAAGAGGAAGTGCAGGCTGCTCACCGCTTGTTGTACGAAAAACTGATAGCGCGTGGATGCCCGTCATACTGGACGGCGGAGGAGTACTACAGCCACCTGGCCTATCACGCTTTAATGGCAGGCCTGACAGCGGATGGTTTCGCACATGTAGAGCAGGCGGTGTCGATTTCTGAACATTGGGGCAACTACGAAAACGTGCTTGCTCTCGTCAAGCTGGCCCTGCGCACGGAAGAATCATTCTCAGTGGAGCAGCGAGTCTACCTGTGGAAGCGCTGCGGGCTGATGCAGGCATACCTGGGGAACTACGACGAGGTGAACGCCGCATACGAACAGGCACTCCGGGTCGCGGATACCCCTACCATGCGCGCCCAGCTGTACGCCTATTTGACGTTGGTGGCCACGAAGCGACAGTTCAACGTGGAGCGCGCCGAAGTCCTGGCGCATCAAGGGTTGCGAGAGATCGACGGCCTGGAGGATGAGGCGACCATGATCGAGCGCGGCTGGCTGCACAACACGCTTGCGCTCACCCGTTTCATGCAAAAGCGGTACAAGGAAGCGTACGAACTGTGCAGGACGGCGTTTCAGTTTCTCAAGAGCCAAAGCAACTCGGAAGCGCTGCATTTGAAGATCAATCTGGTTTCCAATATGAGCGTGGTCGCTGAACAGATGGGCAATCTGGACATGGCCCTGAAGATTTGGCGCCGCTTTGAACAGTTCCTCCGCGGCAGCGGCAGCCGTCTCTTCGCCAAAATCTACTTCTATCGGGAAGCGGCTCTGCTCCTGTGCATGGGCGACGAGGAAGCGGCGTTGCAACAGCTCATCCGGGCGTACGAGGAGGCAGGCGCCATCTCGGATCATTTTCATATGGACGTGATCTCGCGCAACATCAGTTCCCTGTACCGGGAGCGGGGAATGGTGGACGCGTGCATCGACTGGCTTAGCAAGAGCGAACGACACGCGCTGGAAGTAGGCAGCTGCAACCGTGCAGAAGGAGCCAGAATTGCCGCTGCTGCCATCGCGTACGAAACGGGGCGCGGCGGGGAGCAATCGGTGGAAATCCTGAAGCAATTGGAGGCCACTTGTCGCATAGAACGGCGGCGCGACTTGTGCAGACAGCTTCTTCTCGAATGGGAGCAGGGCGGCCGCGATACAACGCAAGCAGTCATTCGTCAGGAGTTGCAGCGGCCGCGCACCAAACTGGGCATGCCGTTTTATCTGATTCATATACCATACGGCCACGTGATAAAAGAGTAGGGGGGACCCGCTGCATGTCAGAATGGAAATATATCTCAAAAATGGTAGTTCGTCGCACCGGTTTTCCCTTTGAATTGCTCTACCGAATCGCGTTTGATAAATCGGCTGCGCACATTGACAAGCAGCTGGAAACGGAGGAGCAGCTGCAACGGGAAATTGGCGTTCTCCTCAGTGAGCGGTTCACCGAACAGGTGAAAATATCCCAGGCAAAACAGGCCCGGCAAGAGCTGAAGCTCCTATCGAAGTATCGCCGAAAAGTGGCGAAGGGGCAGGTGTCGTTGCAGGACCTGGAACACGTGCGACTGTATTGGCCGAATACGCCGTTTTACGAGCAGTTTGCCAAGGTGGTCGCCCTGGCGGAAGAGGTCAGGAAGCTGCATCGGGAAGGAGAGGCAATTCTGGCCGAGGAGCTTGTGCACAAGCGCCGCGATCTGCAGAAACTGGTCGGAGACCCTTTCTTTGCGGAAGCAGTGTTTATCTCCAACCCGGACGTCTACGAAAACTCGTACCTGAAATACATCGCCCACGACGAATTTGAAAAGCGCACAACCCGGTTAAAAATGCTGGAAAAACGGTTCATCGCCTACCTGCAGCGATTCGCCGCGAAGAACGATACGGCGAGCTTCTTTGGCCCGATGAACTACGCCCGCTTCGACCTGGAGCAAACAGAACCGGTCAAGCTGGACATGGTCAGTGGGAAATTCACCAAGCGCGCTGTCTTCTATTCATTCTGGATGACCAACGTTCTGGCCGATGCAATCTCCAAAGAGCCTTCAATCCGTCCCTATCTGGCTCCGCGCCTGCACCCGCTGTGCACCCTGACCGAAGACGGCGTCGAGTACCTGTTTATCGACGGCCGGCGCAAACTGCCCGCTCATCTCCTGCGGCTGCTGCGCGATGTGGACGGCACGACCACGGTAAGGGAGCTGGCAAACCGCTACGACATGCCGGTTGAGGAGCTGATTCAACAGATTGAGCTGTTGGTCAAACAGCGCATGATCTTGTTCGGCATTGAAATCCCGTCTACCATCTTTGGACCGTTTGACTATCTGCACGAGTTCGTTCGTGCCCTGCCGGATCATGTGGAAGCCAAAGCCAAATGGGCAGCCGAACTGGATCAATTCGAACAGCTCCGGGCCGCATTTGAAGGCGGTACGTTTGAACAGCGCGTGGCAATCAGCAAGCGCATGGAGGAACGGTTCGTGGAACTGACCCGGCATGCAACGCGGAGGCTTGCTGGCAAGACGTACGCGGACCGCACGCTTTATTACGAAGAGTGCAAGGGCACCATCCGGAACCTGTCGTTCAACAAGGCGTTTCTTGACGATTTTCATTCGCGGATTGAACCGATCCTCGAGCTTATCGCTTCCTACGGGGAGATGATGCGCGGGTACTATCAGCGGATCGGCAAACAGGTGTTCCGGGAGATCGCACAAGGACAGAGCGAAATTCCGTATGCCCACTTCATTCGCCGCGTCCAGGAGATGGAAGAGCAGGGAAAGATCAACTACGATGACGAGATCTTTAACGAGTTCCATCGGAAGCTTTACGCCGTGGTGAAAGCCAATCAGGAAGGAAACATCGTCCGCCTGACGCAAGAGGACCTCGCGGAACTGATCGCGCACGATGCCGGCGGTTCCCTGCACACGTCGCCGGACCTGATGTTTGCCGCCCGGGATGTGGAGGCGCTCGCCCGCGGTGATTACCAGATCGTGCTGGGTGAGGTGCACCAGTTTGTGTCCATGTGGGGGTCGCAATTCCTGTTTGATTCAGATCGCGAAGCGGTGGAACAGGAGATCGAGCAGGTGATCCAGGAACTGCCTGCGTATCAGAAGCTGTCCACCATTTTGAACACACGCCGGCACAAAGGGCTGCTCTACGAAGCGTTCCCGGGCACGTTGATTCAATTCCTCGGCAAGCCGTCCGATCGTGCCAAACACGTCGTTCCGCTTCGTGATCTGGTGGTGCGCATCGAGCAAGACGAATTGGTGCTCGCCGACCGACATTCCAACAGAACCTTCACGATCTACAACAGCGGCGACGACAACCTGCACTTGTGGGCGTTTGCTGTACCGCGCGTGGCAAGCATCCCGATTGATTTTGGGCAGCATACGCCGCGCATTGAAATCAACGGCGTTGTCTACCAACGGGAACGTTGGGTGCTGCCGTCGAGGGAGTTTATCGGCACGGACCCTGACACAAGCGACTACGACCTGTTCCTCGCGATGCGCCGTGCGAAGCGCCGCCATCAATTGCCGCGCTGGGTGTTCGTGCGTGTGGAGAATGAGAAAAAGCCGTATTACTTCGATTTCGACAGTTTCTTCCTGATCGAACTGCTCCACGGCCACTTGAAGACCAACGACCAGGTGACCATGACAGAGATGTATCCTGGTCCAGAGCATCTCTGGATGCGCGACGAGGACGGCAGCTATTGCATCGAACTGCGCGGCACCGCATTTCGTCCGCCGCTGCCCGGCTCCAGGGAGTATGAATCGACTCGGGAAGAATTGGGGATGAACATATGAACCAGACGGCACTGGCTGCGTCTGTGTGGACGTGGTTTCCGCATTTCGTCCTGCGCAGTACCGGCTTTCCGTTTGAATGGATCGGACGAATGAGGATGGAGGAGACCCAACAGGTGCTGGAGGCTGTGTTCGCGTGGGAAGAAAAACGCCACCGCCTGGTGGAGCAGTGGGAGCGGGACGTGCTGCCGCTCCTTACCGACAAGGCGATTCGCTGGGAGAAACCTCAGCAGAAAGTGCTGGCCAGCGTGTACAGGAAAGTAAAAAAAGCGTGTGCGTTCAACGAAAATGAACGGGCCGGGATTCAAGCGATCGGCCGCTCCGAGCTGAGCGAATGGGCGCACCAATGGCAAGAAACGTTTCAACAGGAGGAGCAGCTCTACCGTCAGGCGGAACAGGTATTTGCCGGCGAATGGGAGCGGGTACGGGAGGAACTGCACACCTGCATTGCGCATCCCCGCTTCCGGGAGGCGGTGTTTCTCTCCAACCCATCCTTCTATGAACGCGGCTTCGCCTATTTTGACCAACACCGTGCCGACCAGACCCGTGACTCGCGCTGGCGGCAGTTGGAGCGTCAATTTTTCACCTATTTGCAGCGGTTTACAGCAAAAAACGAAACGGCCAGCTTCTTTGGCCCTGTCAACTACGGCCGGATCGCGGAAGGGGAGGGTACCGGGACCAACGGCTTGATCACGGCGCAATGGCCCGACACATTTGCGCTAGAAAAGCGGGTTGCGTTCTACGCCTTTTGGGTCTTGCAGGAACTGGCCGCACTGGTTGCGGCCGATCCGGCGTTGGCCGATGTCGTTCCCCTGATGTTTCGGGGAAGCTCCAAGCAGGTGCAGCTTGAACACTTCTCGGAAGGAATGAGCGTGCGTGAATGGGCGAAAGCGACGGGAGCGGCAGTTGAGCAAACCCGTCAGGAGGTTGATCGCTTGATCGCCAACAGCACGCTGCAGCGCATTTTCCCCATTCCGTCTTCCGTGATACACGGACTGGCCGATCTGATCGAACGGATTGGGAGGCTGCAGGCGGAAACGGAAGCGGAGCGCGGCGCAAAAGAACGCTGGCTGTCGGTGCTGAGACAGCTTCAGCGCCTGCAGCATCAATTCGAACAGGGGGACCTGCAAGAACGCATCGCCATCCTGGAGCAGGTGGAGACCATGGTTTCCGACTTGACCCGCCTGGCACCGCGCCGCGGTGAAGGGGAGTTGTTTCGGGACCGCACGGTGCTTTACGAAGACACTCGCGGCAATCTTACCATCTGCCTCGACCGGCGGATGGTTGACCACCTGCTCACGGATTTGTACGGCCCGCTGAAGATCGCCACCGTCTACACGACACTCCGCAAAGAGCGGTACATGAAGATTGCCATGCAGATCTACCGCAGGATGTTTGGCAATCGGCAAGCGGTGCGCTTTGACCAATTTGTCGTCGCATGCCACAAGCTGCTGCCGGAGCTGGCGGACGGCGCGCGGGAGCATGGGGACGCCGATGATCCGCTGGAGGAATTCCTCCGGATCTTTCACCAGTCATGCGACGCTTATCTGGCGGGGCACTCCCCCACGCTGATCTCACCGGAGTTCGCGGCGTTCTTGCACAAGATGAAAGACGACGACCTGTACCTCACGTCCCCCGACCTGCTCGTGATGTTTGATTCGGGCGCAAAAGGAGGGGCGACTGCACCCACATTCGTGCTGGGCGAACTTCATCACGGTATCACGATGGAAGGGTGGATGCTCTCTTTCCATTCTGACGCGGACCGTGTGCGGGAGGAGATTCGGCAGGAAATTGTACGTCATCTCGCAATCGTACAGGAACGGTCGAAACGGAAGATCCTGCCGGCCAACCTGATTTTCAACCGAAAGATGAAAACGGCGCCGCAAGAGTATCCGGGTGTGATGGTGGAAGTGTCGGGATATGCCTCCACGCGCAGACCGGATGCGACGTTTGGTCTGAAAGATCTGGTCGTACGAGTGGACGGGGACGAACTTGTCCTCACGTTGCGCGGAGATGATCGAGCCATTCGTTTTTATCCGCCGGCCTTCGGGTTCACAGATCAGGCGTATGTTCCCTTTGCCCTGTTTTCCTTCCCGATCGTCCAGATGCCGACCTATCGCCGTGAGGGATTCACGCCAAGGATTGAAACGGGGCACCTGGTCGTGCAGCGGGCGCAGTGGACGCTTTCGACGGAAGACCTGCAGACGGTAATCCGGGCAAAAGAGCCGTTTTCCGCCTACGTCGCCGTGCAAAAGGTCAGACGCCAATATTCGCTGCCCCGCCATGTGTTTCTCCGCGTGCCCTCCGAACAGAAACCGGTCTACCTCGATCTGGAAAATCCGTACGCGGTGGAATTGCTGCAGCATCTCGCGGGCAAAAACGAGACGGTCACATTCAGCGAGATGCTGCCGGCCCCCGACCAGTTGTGGCTGCGCGATCGGCACGGCACCTACTGTTCGGAACTGCGCACACTGCTGATGAGGAGTTGAATCGATGAGCGGAGAGTGGAAACTGGCCAATGATTTTATCCTGCGGAGTACCGGGTTCGCCTTTTCTGACATCGAGCGTCTTCGGTTTTCGAGAACAGTGCAGGCCATTGAGGACTTGTTTGAAAAGGAAGAACAGTTGAATCGCGTGCTCAGTTCCTTCCGGGAACACGGCAGTGACTGGCTGAGGGACCGGGATGTCGCACTGCGCTGGAAGAGGCTGAAAAAATCAATCGGCAAAATGCAGGCGATTACCGCGGAGGAGTTGGAATGGATCAGGCAGCACGGCGGACCTGCGGAGACGGCGGCAGACTGGAACCAAAAGCTGGACGCCCTTCACGCTGCCAAGGCGGCCGCTGTCCGTGTGTTTGAAGCAGAACTGCAGGAAAAGCGGCGCGAATTGCGCGCCCTCGTCTCCAACCCGCGTTTTCAGGAGGCGGTCTTCCTCTCCAGTCCCCATATGTACAGAAAAGGGCTGCTGGCCTACCTGCATGCATCGGGTGAAGAACGGAACGCGGAGACCAAACGTTTGGAGCGGCAGCTTGTCGCCTATCTCCAGCGCATGGTCGGCAAAAATGAAACGACCAGTTTCTTTGGACCGATCAACTACGGCTGCTTTGCAGACGACTGCGCCCCGCACGATCCGGACGTCTCCCTAAAGCGGCCCGATATCCGCTACAACTGGACGCCTGCCCTGCAGCACAGGGAGACATTCATGGCCTATTGGGCTGTCCAAACGCTTGCGGAGACGTTTTCCCGCCTGCCAAGTGTGTTTACCCGGCTGAGACCTGTACGCAGCTTTCTCTATCGCCTGCGAGACGATGGAACGATTCAAAACGCGCTGACACAAAAACGATCCAAGCTCCCTTCTGCTGACTACGAGCTGCTGCATCTGGCCGACGGCACGCGGACGGTGGAGCAAATGATGCGGGAAGTGGAGATGTCAGAAGAACAGCTCAGGGAAAGGCTCTTCGGTTTGGAGCAGCAGAAGCTGATCAACCTGGCATGGGAAGTGCCAATCACCGCCACCCGCACGCTCGAATGGCTGATGCACGAGATGCAGTGCGTGCAGACGGATGATCCGGAAGTGGATACGTGGCGCCAATCGGTGCGGCGGCTGCTGGAGCTGAAAAACAAGTATTCGGACGGGGACGTCGCTGCAAAAGAGCAGATGCTGGGAGAGGCAAACAGAATCTTCCAGGAACTGACCGGGCAGGCAACTGAACGCAGTGGCGGTCGCATGTACGCGGACCGTACGCTGTTTTACGAAGAGTGCCGGGGGCAGCTCGCCCATCTGCGGATGAGCGTCGAAACCCGCCGCCAGTGGGAACAGCGGTTGCGCCCCGTGTTGCAGATTGCGGCCAAGCACGCTGTGGAACTGAAACAGCTTCATCGGACGTTCGCGCTAAAGGTATTTCGGGAACTGTACGGCGAGACCGACCGTATGATTCCGTTTATCCGCTTCCTGACCGATGCGATGCGGCATGAAAAATGGGAGCAGTGGACGCGGGAGTTCGCCGCGTTGCAAAGCTCGTTTGCCGAGAAGTTCGGTGAACGGGTCCGCCAGCTTGCCGAACAAAGCGGTGAGCGCGTCGTGGTGCTTGACCCCGACGAGATCGCTGCGCTGGTGGGGGAGGAGGCCCCCGACGTCGAGGACCCGTTGTTCTGCTCCCCGGACTTGATGGTGATACCAGGGGGGGAAGCCGTCGCCGACCAGCTTATTCTCGGGGAAATTCACGATACCGTGCTGCTGTGGGGCTGGGCGTTGTCCTTTCACCCGGAGGAGGAGCAGGTCCGTGAGCGGATGTGGCAGGAACTGGCCGCGATCGTCAGACGGCCGATAGCAAACATGCTCGGCTCCAAGCGTTTGAAGATCATCCCGTTTGAGTTTCCGGGGTACACCATTCAGATGAGAGCGCGGTCTGTCAGCGACCGCCACGACAAAAAGGGAATTGCGGAACTGTACGTCAGTCCGGATGGAGAATTGCAGCTCAAACTGGCGGAGGAACAGGAAGCGATCCGCCTGTACAACGGCGAACTGCACTCCATGGCGCACGAGTGGTTTGCGATCCCGAGAGTCGTTCCCTTTCGGGTGGACCTGGGCGACTGGACGCCGCGCATCGTGTTGGGTGACGTGGTGTACCAGCGCGAACGATGGAAGGTGACCCGCGACGACCGCTGGCGGAAAACCTATGCCGGCACCTCGTTCGAGCTGTTTTACGACATGTTGAAACTGCGCAGGGAATTGAAGATGCCGGAGTATGTGTACGTCAGAGTAAGCACGGAGCCGAAACCGTTCCTGATCGATTTTCACAACTACTTCCTCCTGGAGATGTGGGAGTCCTTTATGCGGGAGGATCAGGTGGCGATCGTCACCGAAATGCTGCCGGGTCCTGAACATCTCTGGCTGCGGGATACGGAGGGGAACCGCTACTGCGCCGAATTTCGGACGTCCGTCTTCTATCATGCCGATGCGGTGGGGGATCAGGAATGAGCAAGTGGCGGATTATGCCGTACGTAATCGTTCGGCGGGCCGGGTTTCCAATCAACTGGCTGGAAAGTCTGCGCTTTACCGAAACGCTTGCGTGCGTAAAAAACGTGCTGGAGATCGAAAAACGGCTGGATGAACAAAGGCTTGCGATCGTGCGTTTGATTGAACACCTGGTAGTGTGCGAAAAAAACGGTCAGGACCGGCGGCACCTCCTCTCGACGATGTCCAAGATCCGCAAAGGGCTCGCAAAGCGGAAAACCTTGCAATGCCCCGCCATCCCGGTGGAAGAAGAGGGGTACGATCAGCTCGGACGCGAGGTAGCAGCCTGGAATGATCTGCTGCAGCAGGCAGCCGAGCAGCAGCGGGCCGGCCGGGAGTGCGCGGAGTCGGAAATGAAAGAAAAGCGCGCCCGATTGCGTCAGTTGCTGCATTCGCCCCGCTTGCGGGAAGCGTTGTGGTCGATGAATCCGCGTTTTGACGAGGCTGTGACGCGCTACCTGGAAAATCCGCGCGGGGAACGCACCTCGGACGACAAGCGATTTGAACGCAGATTGATCACGTATCTGCAGCGGTTGTGCGCGAAAAACGAAACGAACAGCTTTTTTGGTCCGATCGATTACGCCAAGCCCAATCCCGAACAGCAGGCGCCTGTCGTGTACGAATGGGCTGTGCCGTTTGTCAGGGAGCGGCGCGTGTTTTGCAGTTATTGGGCGGCGGAAACGCTTCTCGAGAAGATTTGCTCAGAACCGGGAGCCACCCCCTTTTTACGGCCGCGGCGTCACACGCTGTACAGCCGCGTGAACGATCACGTGCTCCGTTCAGGCTTGAGCGGACGAGAGACCACCCTGTCCGCACTCGCCGCTGCCGTCTACGACCTGGCGGACGGCACGCTCTCGTTTCGCGAGATGGCCGAACGGCTCCGGCAGCCGCTTGACGCGGTTTTGGCGGAGGGGAAACTTCTCGCACAGCAACTAGCGATTATTCTGCACCCGCTCCTGCCCGGGGATGAAGCAGACCCGATCGCCTGGATACTGACGTGGCTAAAGGAACAACCGCAGTCGTTTCCGCAGCGGGATGGCTGGATTGCCAACCTGCTCCGCCTGCAAGAGGAGATCAGGACGCTGGAAGAGACCGGGTGGCCGGAACGAAAGGAGCGGCTGCGCGAGTTGGAGCGGATGTTCGCCCGGTTGACAGCGCGGGATGCGACCCGCGAAGCGGGGGAGATGTACGCGGACCGCAGCATCGTGTTTGAAGATGCGCACGGCCCGCTAGCCATCGAGATCGGCGGAACGCTTTGGGCGCAGCTCGAAGAAAGTCTGCAGCCGATACTGGAGGCAGCGCGTGCCGATGCGATCCAGACATCCCGGCAAGAGCGGCAGGCCGCCGCCCGCCTGTTGGATGAATGGTCCAACGGCCGAGGAACGATGCCTTACCTGCGCTTTCTCCACCATCGCTCCCGGATCGCTGGCGAACAACATCTGCCCGAACCGGCGCTCTCCAGCTTCCAGCGGGCGGCAGCGCAGCGGTTTGAGGAAGGCGATCCTTCCACGCCGATCTGCCTGCAGGCGGCCGATCTGGACGCGGAAGGGACGGGGCAGACGGTGGGAGAGGCGGAAGACGACCTGGATTCGTACTTTCTCTCCGTCGATTTGATGTTCATTCCTACAGACGGTGATGACGTACAGATCGTGGTGGGTGAAGCACATCCGCAATTTTTGACGGCGGTGTTCCCGTCCGCCTGCTTCCACCCGGAACGGGAGCGAATGATGGAAGAGATCGACACGTGGGCCAAACGACAGCGCGCGTATCCGCATATGGCCCAGATCGCCTACCACCGCAAGACAAAAATTTTCCCCTATCGGCTGCCCGGCAAGGTGATTGAATTGCTGCCGCGCCTGCCGGAGATCGACGACCAAGTAATCCCGGCCGGTGAATTGCACGTGTCCAATCGGGAGGGGCAGGTGTACCTGCACGATCAGACGGGCAAGGAGTGGCGCTTGTATCCGCCGCTGCACGCGGAGCCGCTGGACCCGGTCGCCCTGTTTTCGCATCCTCGCCTGGGAATTGGAACAGTGAAGACAGGGAATCGCACACCGCGCATCGTCATGGGGCGTGTACTGCTGCAGCGGGCACGTTGGGAATTGGATGCTGACGCCTGGCGGGTGGAACAAGGAAGCGATCACCCCTTCGATTTGATGCTGCACGTGTATCGCCTCAAGGAGCAGGAAGGCATGCCGGATTGGGTGTTCGTGCGTGTGGAAGGGGAGCGAAAACCATTCTGCATCGATTTCGCGAACGTTTTCCTTTTGGAAATGCTGCAGGGACTGTTGAAGCAATCGCGGACAGCTGTCTTCAGCGAGATGCTGCCCGCACCGAACGACCTGTGGCTGGACGACGGCGGAGAGCGCTATTGCTGCGAATTTCGCACAATGTGCCTCCGCGCATAATGAAAGGGTGAGCCGGATGAAGGTGAAAAGCCAAACGTCGAGATTGAAAGCGCAGCGGGAAATGGATGCACCAACCTTGTGGAAAACGCTCAAGCGGCGTTTGCAGGAGCGAGGCCATGACAGCATGTTCTGGCTGCTGGATGTGGACCATGGCATCGCGGCGGTGAGGGAAAACCTGGCAGACATGGATGTAAAGATTTTCGTCGTGGATGGAACGGAGTCCGATACGCTGGGGTTCAGTTCCCTGATGCCGCTGATTCGGGAAGCCCTTGGCGTGCTGATGGATGACAAGCGGGAAGAGGCATGGCTGAAAAGCGTCGCATCTGAAGTGCTGTACCTGATGCCGGAATTGCGAAGCGACGAGAAGTTTCGCTCCGCACCTGCCCTGGATGCCATCGCTGTGGCTCCGTCGCGCCGCCGACTGCACAAGGAGTCGGAGCAGATGTTCCGCGTCACCCAGATGGTCGTAACGCTTCTGGTGAAATATGCGAGACGTCAGGAGCGGAGCATTTTGTTTCACTTTGAGCATCTGGAGCGGATGGATGAACACACGTTGACGTGCATAGCCCGTCTGGCACAATGCCTCTTCTCCCTCCCGGCTGCCATCACCGCTACAGTGCACGAGGAGGGCGTGCCGGATGTGCTGGCGGCTTCCGGCGCAGGAACAGGACACGTAGCGTTTTTCCCCGTGGCGAAGATCCGCATCGACCTCTTGAACCGGATCGCCGAAAAGACAGGAGCAATCCTCTGCTCGCTAAAGGGCAAAGCGTACCAGGCCCCGGCAAGAGAGAGACAACCGGCGGGCGAGGCGGCTGCGGCGGCAAATGCGGAGCGTGAGAAAACCCGTGCCTTCCGCGAGGCGCTGCAGCGCGGCGATGTGCAGGCGATCGAAACAGCGGTTCTGGAATTGTTGGAAGTTTCCGTATTTACAAAAAATCACGACCACTCCCTGCGGGCGATCGCGCAGGTGTGGCCGATGCTTCCCAGGTTTTCAACAAAAAACCGGGTGGAAGTCATTCATCTGCTCGGCATCCTCTACGCCTATATGGGAGACTTCCCGACAGCGATTGACGTGTTCACATACGGGGGGCAGTTCGTATCGGACCCTGTACAGGCGGCGGAAAACAAATTTTTCCTGGCGTTGTTGTACACGAAACGGCTGAACGACTCCGTCACGGGATGCGACTACATCGCACAGGCTCTGGAGTGCCTCGCCGGCGTGCAGGGAGAACTGGCGGACATTGAGCGGACCTGGTTGAACAACCTGTGCGCCTTGACGTACGTGAACGAGAAAAACAGAAGCGCTGCCTACGAGTGCTGCCTCAAAGCGCTTGACTACATCAAACACGGACACCGCTCGAGCGACGCGATCCACATTAAAATCAACCTGATCTCCAACATCACCGTTCTGCACGAATACGGAAAAGAACTGGATAAGGCGATCGCCAAATGGATGTTCTTTGAAAAGTTTCTCAAAGCGTCCGGACCGGTGTTTGCCAAGCACTACTATTACCGCAAAGGCGGTCTGCAGTACAAGAACCGGCAGGTAGCGGAAGCGATCACATCGCTTACGGCCAGCTATCGGCTTGCCTGCGATCTGCATTCGCTCTTTTACCAGGACGTGATCGCGCGAGGACTGGCCGGCGTGTATTTCTGGGAAGGACAGTACGAAGAAGCCGCCCATTGGTATCAACTGGCGATCGACGCCAAGAAGAAACTGCTGCAGGAAGACAATCTCCCCAAAGTGGCGCTTGGCCGTGCGCTGAGCCTGCGAAAACAGGGACGAACCCTCGAGGCCGAACAAGTGCTCCGCGAAGCGCTGGACCTGCAGCCGACAGGGGACGCGGCGGAAAAAGCGAAAAAGGCGCTGTCCCGCTGGAACGACCTCTCCGCTGAGGAGCTGGAGGAGCTGATTTCGTACGCGATTGACAAACCGGACACCAAACTGAATCGACCGTTTGATCTCACCAATCTCTATTGATTTGCTCCTCCAATGAAAAGAAGACGAAAAGGGGGTGGTATCCCTTGGAACGCACATCTGACGTTATCGTAGTCGGTGCGGGGATTGTCGGCTCGGTACTTGCCTATCTGCTGGCACATAGCGGACGCAGCGTCCGGATGCTCGATCGCGGGCTGCCTGGCGGGGAGGCATCCGGCGCCAGGGCGGGGCTGCTGACCACTGTTGCAGAAGGCAGCGGGAAGGGACCGTATCTCGATCTGTCCGTACAAGGCCTTGCGGAGATGCGAACAATTATTCAACAACTGGAAGACGAAACGGGGATAGACTGCTGGCTGGAATGCCACCCGCTGTACCGGATCGCGACAAATGAGCAGGAACGGGACATGATGTTTGCCCTCTATCAGGAACGTCGCCAACTGGGAGTGCAGGAAGAATGGCTGGAACCAGAGCAGGTGCGGCGGGAACAGCCCCTGTTGTCCCCGCGCGTTACCGGAGCCATGCGCAGTCCACAGGAGTATCACGTCACGCCGGGGTTGTTATTGAAAGCCGTGCTGCAGGCTGCTCGCCAGCGCGGAGTGCTTGTGCAGGAAAACACGGCGGTCACCGCATTCTTGACGGAAGGGCAGCGCGTGATCGGGGTGGCTGCCGGAATGGAGCACTATTACGCGGAGCATGTGATTCTGGCGAACGGAGCGTGGTCACCGGAACTGCTAAAGCTGGTCGGCATTGATTTGCCGGTGACCCCTTTGCGGGGACAGATGCTGGTCGTTTCGCTTGCGGGATTCGCTCTGCCTTGTCTGATAAACACTGCACGCGGCTATCTGGTCCCGAAAAAGGACGGTCGCATCGTCGTCGGGGCGACGCAGGAACACGCCGGCTTTGCCAAGGAAATCACCGTTGCGGGCATCACGCACCTGCTGAAAGTGCTCTCCGCAGCTCCCGCCTTGGTGCAAGCCAGGATTCACGATACATTTGTCGGATTGCGCCCAATGTCCAGCGACGGAATGCCGCTGATCGGCCCCCTGCCCGGGTGGGAGGGACTGCATGTCGCGACGGGTCACGCCCAGCACGGTATCCTGCTCAGCGGAATTACCGGCAGGATGATGACCGCCTACCTGAACGGTGAAGACCCGGGCGAACTCTGGCGGCATTTCCAGGTCCAGCGAGTCTTGACATGTAAAGCGGAAACGGAGGTATGACCATGTTCTCCTTGCAGGTGATCGTTCCCCCTCAGGCCGATCCGTCGAGCGTCCCGTACCGCGCCTCCACGCTTGCCAGGCGCTTGCGGGCGCTGCATCACACTGTTCGGCTTGATGACGACAATCAGCATGCCTACGACTTTTTCCTTGATCCGAAAAGATTGACGGCCTGCCGGCTGGAAGCGGAGCGCACGCTGAACCAGATGGAGGAAGGCAGCAGGCTGTCAACACTTCGGGAAGAGTACCTGTATTACCGAACTGGCCGCGCGCTGCTGTACGGCGCCAATCTGCCCAAGCAGGTGGAACACGCCTGGTCTGTCCTGCAAAACCGGGGTTCCTCTGTCGCGCAGCGCGAGGAGGCAAAACGCATCGTGCAGCACGCCTTGGAAGTAGCGGGACTGTCCGCCTTTCCGTCGCTGATTTCGCTTCATGACCTGAATCTGCCGTATTCCAGCGAATCGTCCGAGCAGTGCCGTCGAGCGGCCGTTGACGATGCGGTTAATCCGTACGTCCCCTTTTGGCGAGAGCGGGTCGGGCAGATCAAATCGGATCGTCCGGATGCGGTCATTCTCTGGATCGAAGTGGATCAGCAGGTGATCCCGTCGCTGACGCTGGCCCGCATGTTAAAGGAAGCAGCAGTCTCTGCCGAGATTGTGTTGGCCGGTCCTTTCGCCCAGTTCATCAGTCGAGCGCTCGGGGGAAGCAATCCGTGGAAGGAGTGGATCGACACCCTCGCATGCGGTCCGGGTCTGTTCTCCGGGATCACAGTGCAGGAGCAGCCATTGCTGGCAGAGGGTACTGACAGCCCGGACCTGTGGACGGTGGAAGGACTGCCGTTGGACCGTTATCTCGGCCAACCTCCCGTGGCGGTGCTCCCGCTTGTGGAGGACGACCCTTTCTTCGATGGAAAGGGGGATAAAGAAACAATTGCCGGCTTGTATCAGCGGATGCGCGCATTGTCGCAAAGCAAACCAACGCTTCGCTTTTACCTCTCCACACCGCTTATCCCGGAATGGCTGTGCGAACTGGCGCGCTTGATGGAAGCGGACGGCTTCCGGCCTGCCTGGGGCAGTCTGGTCTCCTATGGCACCTGGCTGTCTGCGGAACAAGCGGCTCAACTGGCCGCGGCCGGCTGCGAGTTTTTGCACTTCGAGCTGAAAGGATTCCTCGGTTATCCCGATCAGCATACGGCCAAACAGCAGATGACCGATTCCTGGAGAAACGCTCGCGCAGCAGGTTGCAGCGTGCTTTTGTCGGTGGTGTTCGGCCATCCGCTGTCAGATCCGCGGGATTTTGAGGCGTTTGTCTCTTTCCTCAACGAGCACCAATTCGCGTACGATCGGCTGGTTCGCTTTCAACTGTTCCGGCTTACCCCGGGAAGTCGTTTTTGGAACGATCCGGCCGCTTACGGCATCGTCGAGATCGGGGAGGCAGAGCGGGAGCGTGATCTGAAACGCCACTTCCCGTTTGTGTCCAGGCATGGAGTGAACAGTGCGGACCTGTACCCGCTTGCAGCGGATTATATCGCCGGGTTGAAAAGACGTGCGGGTGACCTCCCGACGACCGCCCTGAAACTGGATGATTGGGCATTTCGGGGGGAAGGACGCAGTGCAGTTTCGCAGCAGGCGAACCAATTGCCGGACGAAGGCGGGGAAGCGGTCCTGCAGCTCTCCCCGGACGTGGAGGCCCGCCGCTTTTCTTATCCGTTTGGCACGCTTGAGCAGCGTTGGCGGACATTTCTGATCGGGCAAACTCCCTGGCCGGAAGCAGAGCCGCTTCAACAATCACTTACGTATGTCGTCTATCGAAACGACCGGGGGAAGATGTCGGTGGTAAACAGCGCGGTGTTCAACGTGATCGAGTTGTGCAGACAGCCGGTCAAAGAGGCCGAGCTTCTGGCGAAATTCCCCGCCCGACAGGCGGAGTCACTACGCAGTCTGCTTCGCAAATGGAAAAAAGAAGGGATGGTGCGGGTCTATGCCGAATCCGCAGCCGCTCTCTCCGATTGAGAGCAGCAAATCGTCCGGTTTGCTGGTGCAGGATGGTTCCCGCTTTCGGATCAAGTTTTACCTGCTCTGGGCCTGGTGGCATCTCTGCCTGCTCGTTGTCCCGCGCAGTTCCTCGGCCCGTTTCCATCTCGGCAACGCGTATGCTGCGCAAGGCATGGAGGAGCAGGCGATCAAAAACTGGAAGCGGTGTGTAGAACAGGAACCCGGACATGCAAAGGCATGGCACAATCTCGCTGCGCTGTACATGCAAAAAGAGCGGTGGAGTGAAGCGATGCAGGCATTTGCGCAACTGCGGCGGCTGCATCCCGCGCAGGCGGAACACGCTTTTCACTATGGGCGATGCCTGGAAGAAGCGGGTCAGGTGTCAGAAGCGCTGCAGGCGTACGAGCAAGCACTGGAACAGGCTCCGGAGCAGATCGAGTGGCGCTATGCGGTGGCCAAAAGCCTGCTTCGCCACAAGCGTCTGAAGGAAGCGGCCGAACACCTGCGGCACATCGTCGCGGTGCGCGAAGATCACGTCGGCGCGTATGAACATCTGGGAAAAATCTATCTGGCTCTGAAAAAGTATGAAGCTGCTGAGCGCATGTTCCAGAAGGCGCTCGCCCATGCCGAACATCCCGACCCGCTGTATTACGTGCTGGGGATGGTGGCGGAGCGGCGCGGACAGGTGGAGGAAGCCCGCGCGTATTATGAGCGCATCACGGCACTCAACCTCGTCACTGAAGCAAAAAAACGCCTCGAAGCGATCCGGCAAGAGCAGGCCAAGGCACAGACAGAGCAGATGCAGGGATGACTTCTGTTCGCCGTCGTCAGCGTGGAGAATGCCAAAAAGGGGTGATTGAGTGGCTGGTCAGTGGTCGTTCTTGTCAGCGTTTATTGTCAGAAGCACAGGTTTTCCCCAGCATCTTATGGATCCGCTTGAGTTTTCCGCCACTGTGGAGCAAATGCAGGCGATTTTACGCGCTGAGGCAGAGCTCAAGCGGGAACAGGAACATTTTTTGCAGCAGTTTCCCGCGTGGGTGAAAACGTTGGAGGAAACGCATCCGAAAGGTGATCCGGTTTTCAAGCGGTTGTACAAGTGGCGAAAAGCAGTCGAAAAGGGAAGCGCACTGCCTTTGGAAAACCCGCTGCCTGACGTACTGCCGCTCGTTGAATGGCGCAATCGCTACGAAGCAATCCGTGAGCACAAAATGCGTCTGACGACCGAGTTGGCAGCGATTTTTGAGCGCGAGTGGCCCCAGTGCATGGAGGCGTTCAAACGCGTGCTTTCCCTGCCGCGCGTGCAGGAAGCGGTCGCACACTCCAGTGCGCAGGTCTGGCGGTCGCTGCAGCGCTTTCTAGCCGCCGATGCGAAAAAGTTGAAATCGTCCGGCAAGCGCTATGACAGCCGCACATTGATTCGCTACCTGCAGCGTTTTTTGTTCAAAAATGACACGACGAGCTTTTTTGGTCCGCTCAACTACGGCTCGTTTCGAGACAGTGAACAGCTGCTTACGGTGGAGCGAAGCGGTCCGATTCCGAGACGCCGCCGCAGCTTTTTGACCTATTGGGCGGTGGAGGCACTGGCAGAGCAGGTGAGCCGCCACAAGGAATGGCGCGAGTACATGCCGATCGCTGTGCACGATGCGTTTTATCTGGTGGAAACAGGGCTGGTTCACGCCCAGACGCAAAAACGGATCCCTCTGCCGTCCGAAGTCGTGCGGGTGCTGCACCGGGCGGATGGTCAAACTCCGGCGCGGGATTTGTTGGCAGGATGCACAGAGACGACGAGGAGTACTTTGGAAAAACTGCGGGACAAAGGAATCATCCTGTGGGAATTCCGTGTTCCGCAAGCGTGCCATGAGGTGCTGGAAGAACTGCTCGCCTTTGTGGACGCTCTCCCGGCCGATGAGGCACAGCAGCAGTGGAGCGCTGATTTGCGGCAGTTCGCTGCGTGGCAAACGGCCTACAGCGCCGCCGACGCGCAAGGCAAAACGGAGATTCTGGAACAGGCGTCCGCACTGTTTGAACGGCTGACCGGACGCGATTCCACCCAACTGCATGGCGAGACGTATGCGGATCGTTCGCTGTTTTGTGAGGAGACGCTGGGCGATGTGCAGGAATTCTTGATTAGCCTGGACATGAAGGAGGACTTGGAGCAAAGGATCAGCCCGCTGCTCGATTGGGGCGCGGCGGTGGCGATGAAAAAGCGGGAGCATGCTCAGCGTCAGGCCAGGCAGATTGTTGCGGCGATGAGGGAAGAGTGGGGCCAGGAGAAACTGCCGTTTCTCGCCGTATTGCCGGAATTGACCAGCCGGATGAGCAGCGAAGGGTTCCATCCTGACTTTTCCGACATTGTAGAGCGGTTGAATGCGAGCGGGAAGCGGGACCAGCGGGTCGTCGAGCTGCCGGACGAGTGGCTCCGCGAACAATCAGCCGGTCACGCTTTCGATCAGCGGCTGTGCGTCTGCTCCCCGGACCTCATGCTGCAAGCGAGAAGCGTGGAACACGTCAATCGCGGCGAGTATCAATGGGTGATTGGCGAAGTACATTGCTGCACGCAGGGCATGAGCAACCTGCTCTATTTCCATCCACAGCGCGAAGCGCAGATCGCCGAGGTGAGGGAGGCATTAAAAGCCTTGCCGAACGGCGAATTTCTGGCAAACGTCGTATTGAAACAGCGGGCAGGCAAAAGCTTCTTTGTCGAAATGTTCGAGCAGACGTTGACGCTGCTTGGGCGTTCGCAGAAAGGAGGTGATGCCGTACGGACATTTTCTGAACTCTGGGTCGTGGAACAAGACGGAGAATTGGTGCTGGTGGATGCGGACGGCAAGCGGTTCATTCCGTACATGGGCGACCCGAATTCACCAGTCGCTTTTGTCTTTGCCGAGCCGAGCATCGAAATTCCCAAAATCAGGACGGAGGGGCACCTGCCCCGTCTGACGTATCGTGGCCTGGTGGTCCAGCGGGAGACATGGAACCTGCCGGCAGCCGACTGGTTGTCCGATTCCACGTTGCCGCATGAACGGTTTCTTCACGTGTGGCGGTTAAAAGAGCATTACGGCATGCCCGACGAGGTGTTCGTGCGTGTGAACAGTGAGTTGAAACCTTTTTATGTCAACTTCCGATCGTATTTTCTGGTCGACCTGCTCCTCACGCATCTGCGGGGAGAAACACGGGTGACGTTCAGTGAACGGCTGCCCGACCGCTCCTCGGAGTGGTTTTCCAACGACGAAGGAGCGTATTGCTGCGAACTTCGCACCAATATCGTAAGGCGTCAACCATCAAACCAATGAGGTGAGAACGATGTTGAAAAACCTGAGTGCGTGCGTCATCCTGCGTGTCCCGGCAGAAGAACCGTTTCTCCATGCGAGTTTGTCTTCGTTCCGTCCGCTGACGGAAGACCTGTACATTCTGGACATGGGGCAGCATGCGTTTGCAGAACGATTTGCGGAAGAATACGGTGCCCGCGTGGTCCGCGTTCACGATCAGCCGCACGAAGCGGCCATGTTGAACATCATGCTGAAGGAAGCCAACAAAGAGTGGCTGATTTGGATGGATGCGGACGAGTTTATCCTGGAAGGCCATGCGTTGATTGGCGAACTGGTGCAGGACGGGAAGACCAAAGCAGCGAGCGTCCGGGCGATTCACTTCGAGGACCCGGTCAGCACGTTTGATGAACCGCGAACTTACCGCCTGCTGAATCTGCAACCCGACTCCCGCTTTTTGGGAACGATCGATCCGCAGTTGGTCCTTCCGGAAGACCGGGGAGCGGTTGTGGACAGCGAAATCAAAATCGCCCACCGCGCCTACATGCAGGACGAGATCATCATCCAGAAAAACCATCTGCGCGTCAAAAATTTCAGCCGACACCTTGAGGAGCATCCGGATGACCGGTTTGCACGCAACAAACTCGGGTACTATCTGATGGCAATCCGCGAGTGGGGCAAAGCGCTCGAGCAGCAGAACATCCTGATCGAGTCTGATCCGAATGACCCTGAGAATCCGCTGTTTATGCTGCGTGCCGCCACGTGCGCCCTGTCGCTGAATGACAGCGAACTGGCCCTGCAGTACGTCGAGCGGGCAATTGAGCAGCAGCCGAACTTCTCCGACGCTTATTTCATGCTCGGTACGATTCTGGTGCGGTACAACCGCCTGGACGAAGCAAAAGCCGCTCTGCAGCAGGCGCTGGAGCGCAAGGCGAAGACGCCGTATTACCTCTTGGCAGACGAGAGCATGTCTACCTGGAAACCGCTCAACGAACTGGCAGAGATCAGCCGCCGCGAAAACCGGTTGTTGGATGCGGTCCGCTTCCTCGAGCGCAGCCTTGAAGTGTATCCGACCAACTATCGGACCAATCTGATGCTCGCGTCCTTGTACAAACAACTGAACCGACCCGAAGATGCGAAAAAAGCGTACCAAGCGGCAATCACCATCAATCCCGCAATACTGCAAAAGAAAGCAGTGAAGCCTTGAGGCGTGTTGGGCTGCATGGGCAGGCGAGCGCAAAGAGTGCGTCAGGACAGTTGATCCTGGCGCGCTTTTTTTTTTTGGCGTGGTCTGGAACAACCACGTGACATGATTTTTCCGCTCATCACATATCTGATAACTGAACAGGGTTCGATTTCCCATCAGGAATGGAGTGAGGACAATAGTGGCGGTAGGAGGACAACAGGTAAACGGAGTGCAGATTGCCGGGACAGTTACGCCGGCGTTTGCCGAGATTTTGACGCCGGAGGCACTGCGGTTTGTCGCCGGGTTGAACCGGGCGTTTGCCGCGCGGCGGGACGCGCTTTTGCGGCAGCGGGTCCTGCGACAGGCGGAACTGGACACCGGTAAAAAGCCCGATTTCCTGCCGGAGACCAAACACATCCGCGACAGTTCGTGGACGATTGCGCCAATTCCATCTGATCTGAAGGATCGTCGGGTGGAAATCACCGGGCCCGCCGGAGACCGAAAGATGGTGATCAACGCCTTGAACTCGGGGGCGAAAGCGTTCATGGCTGATTTGGAAGATGCCAATTCGCCGACGTGGGTCAATACCATCCAGGGGCAGATCAATTTGCGGGACGCGGTCAACCGCACGATCCGGTACGTCAGTCCCGAAGGCAAGACGTATGCCCTGAAGGAACAGGTGGCCACCTTGATCGTGCGGCCGCGCGGCTGGCACCTCGATGAAAAGCACCTGCTGATCGATGGAAAAGCGGCGTCCGGCAGTCTGGTCGACTTCGGACTCTACTTCTTTCACAATGCCAAGACGCTGATCGCAAACGGTTCCGGTCCCTATTTTTACCTGCCCAAACTGGAGAGCCATCTGGAGGCGCGGCTGTGGAACGACGTGTTCGTCTGGGCCCAGGATCAATTGGGAATCCCTCGGGGAACCATCAAGGCGACCGTTTTGATCGAAACGATTTTAGCCGCTTTTGAGATGGACGAAATCATCTGGGAACTGCGGGATCATATGGCCGGACTCAACTGCGGACGCTGGGACTACATTTTTAGCTACATCAAAAAGTTTCGCCGCGACCCGGATGTGATTCTGCCCGATCGATCGGTCGTGACCATGACGGTCCCATTCATGCGGGCCTATTCCCTTCTGACCATCAAGACGTGCCACAAGCGCAATGCCCACGCGATGGGCGGTATGGCCGCCCACATTCCGGTGAAACACGATCCGGCTGCAAACGAGGAGGCCCTGAAACAGGTCCGGGCGGATAAACTCCGGGAAGTGCGCGACGGGCACGATGGCACGTGGGTCGCGCATCCGGGATTGGTGCCTGTCGCGATGGATGTGTTCAACCAGCACATGCCGGCCCCCAATCAAGTGGAGAACAAACGGGAAGACGTGCATGTGACAGCCGCAGAGCTGCTGGCGGTTCCCAAAGGGCCGATCACGGAAACGGGGCTTCGGACCAACATCCACGTCGCCATTCGATACATCGCAGCCTGGCTGAACGGTACCGGCGCTGTCCCGATTTTTAATCTGATGGAAGACGCTGCGACTGCGGAAATCTCCCGTGCTCAGGTCTGGCAGTGGATTCGCCATCCGAAAGGCATCCTGGAGGACGGGCGGAAAGTTACGGCGGCATTGACAGAACAAATCCGGGACGAAGAGCTGGAGAAAATCAGGGAGGCAATCGGCCGGGAGGCGTATGAGGCGGGACGCTTCGAGCAGGCTGCCCGGCTGTTTACCGAACTGGTCCTGGCCGATGAATTCGTCGAGTTTTTGACCATCCCCGGCTATGAGATCTTGGAGTAGGGAAGGAGTGAGCAGATGGAAGCGGTCAAAATCGACAGACAGAAGCTTTCTGACAGGGTGGCGCTCCAAATAGAGCAGTGGATTACCGCAGGACATGTACGGCCCGGCGCCAAGCTTCCATCTGTACGGGAATTGTGCCAACTGTTTAACGTGGGCCGTACCGCTGTGCGAGATGCCATCACGACGCTGAAAGGGAAAGGATTGGTGGAAGTCCGACACGGCAACGGCACATTCGTCCGCCAGTCTGACTGTTCTCGCGTCTTTCAAGGCGTGAGCCTCGTGCGCAAAGAGGATATCCACAAGCTCTTTGCGGTGAGGAAAATCCTTGAGGCAGGGACGGCCGAACTGGCGGCGGTTCACCGCAATACGGACCACCTGTACCACATGAAGAAGACGTTGGAACGCTTGGCCCAGGCGGATTCGCGGGATGGGTGGAGAGCCGATCTCCACTTCCATCTTGCTATTGCGGAAGCCACGCAAAACGAGCACCTCGTGCAGTTGATGCAGACCGTTTCGTCGGCGATCCGCAAGGGGATCATGGACTGCCACCGGATCATTCTGGCTGATGCCGAGCAGGAGCGGGTGATTTTTCACCAGCATGTGGCTGTGTTCGAGGCCATCCGCGATGCAAAACCGGAACAGGCGAGACAGGCGATGGTGGAGCATTTGGCCCATGTGGAAGCCTTGTTGAACGGAACGTTGTGACATTGTGTCCAAGGGAGGGAAGAACATGGACGCGACGCTGATCTCACAGGTCATCGGTACGGGGAGCATACGGCCGGCGGCGAACTCGTCCCACGTTCTCGGCAATCACGGCTTATACGAAGTCTTTCCGGAAACCGAAGAAGAGATCGCAGCAGTGCTGAGAGCGGCGTACGAACAAGGGTGGACCGTCATTCCGATGGGCGGCGGAACGAAAAGAGGTTTTGGCGGTACCGAAGCAAACACAGACATCCTGCTCGGTCTGTCCGCCTTCCGGGGGATTGTCGACTACGCGCCAGGTGACATGACCGTGACGGTCAAGCCCGGAACGACCATCCAGGAGATCAATACGCATCTGGCTGCCCATGGCCAGATGCTTCCGTTCGATCCGTACTGGCCCCGGCATGCGACCGTCGGCGGCGTCGTGGCTGCCAACGACAGCGGGCCGAAGCGCATGCGCTACGGTTCGGTCAGGGACCACGTCATCGGGATGCGCGTCGTCTATCCCAATGGCCGCATTATTCGAACAGGCGGCAAGGTAGTGAAAAATGTAGCCGGCTACGACATGAACAAGCTGTTTATCGGCTCCATGGGGACGCTGGGCGTCATGAGTGAAATCACGCTGAAACTGCGCCCGCTCCCGCCCTTTCAAACCCTGCTGCTCCTCGCATTCTCCCGCTCTGACTTTACCCAGATCCGCTCCTTTGCAGTATCTCTCCTCGATTCCCTAATGGAACCCGTCTCGTTGGAATTCCTCAGTCCCGCTGTCAACCAATACATGAGTGGAGGAAACGGATATGCGCTGGCGATCGCCTTTGAAGATGAAGAGAAAGCGGTCCGCTATCAGGAAGAGTGGGTAAAGGCACGACTGCCGAAAGATACGGAGATTCTGTCTTGGGAGCAGGAGGAAGCTGCAGAGTGGTGGATGCGTTTCGCCCGGCTGCCTCCCTCCGCCCTTTCTTCCGGAGATGGAGAGGAAACGATGGCGATAAAAATTGGCAGTAAAAACCTGGATGTGCTCGAAATCGTCAAGACCTGCCATGAGCTCGGCGAACGGTACGATCTGGCCGTCCAGACCCACGGCGGGGTTGGTCACGGCATTACCCGAGTCTATTTAAGGGGAAACCCGGCGCATTTTGCCGCATACCTGACAGAGATACGCTCGCTGGCCGAAAGCAGGGGAGGCTATGCAGTCATACAGCACGCTACGCTCAAACAGAGGCGAGAGCTGGACGTGTGGGGGAGACAACCTGCCGCCTTTTTCCTGATGGAGGGCATTAAGCGAACCATCGATCCGCGTCGTGTGTTAAACCCAAACCGATTCATAGGGGGGATCTGACGTGAGTGCGCCTGTATCTCATGCAAAAGGCAATTTTCGGTGGGAAGATCCGCCGGACGAAGAGAAGTATTCCGCATGCGTTCACTGCGGGCTCTGTCTGGAGTCGTGCCCCACCTATCTGGAGACAGGGCATGAGCAGCAATCCCCGCGCGGCCGGGTACATCTGATCAAGTCCGTGGCAGAAGGAAAGCTATCGATCAGTGCGGGGATTGAAAACCCTGTCTTTACCTGCCTCGATTGCCGCGCATGTGAGACTGCCTGCCCGTCTGGCGTACAGGTGGGCTCGCTGATTGAGGCCGCTCGCGGACAAATTCGCAAGGCCATTCCGCTCACGGGTTGGAAAGCGTTTCTTCATTCCTTTTTTCTGAGAGGCGTGTTTCCTCATCCATCCCGGCTGCACATGGTGGGAAATCTGTTGAAGATGTACCAGAAAAGCGGTTTGCAGTCGCTCTTCCGAAAAACGGGACTGCTCAACCTGCTCCCGCAGCACCTGCGAGAGATGGAGCGCGTCCTGCCGACCGTCACCGATCCCGTTATGCGTACGCGCCCGGAAGTGATTCCGGCGGCAGGACCGGCCAGGGGGAGAGTCGGCCTGCTCACCGGTTGCGTGATGGATGTGATGTTTGGTGAGATCAACGCAGCGACGATACGCGTGTTGAATCGAAACGGGTACGACGTGATCGTGCCGCGCGGACAGCGATGCTGCGGAGCGCTTCACATTCACGCGGGCGACCGGGAGCAGGGAAAGGCGCTGGCCAGACAAAACATCGACGCGTTTCTGGCGGCGGATGTGGAGAGCGTGGTGGTAAACGCAGCGGGCTGCGGATGTGCGCTCAAGGAATACCCCGAACTGTTGCGCACCGATCCCGCGTATCACGACAAAGCCGTTCGCTTTGCGGAAAAAGTGGAAGACATCTCCCGGTTCCTGGTTGCCCGCGGTTATCAGAAACCGCGCGGCAGGGTAGAGGCGAGGGTGGCGTATCATGATGCCTGCCATCTCGCCCACGGGCAGGGCATTCGCGACGAGCCGCGGCAGCTTCTGCGCGAGATTCCGGGAGTGGAGTGGATCGAGATGGCGCTTGCGGACCGCTGCTGCGGCAGCGCCGGCATCTACAATCTGACCAATCCCGAGATGGCCGGCAAGATTCTGGACGAGAAAATGAAAGCCGTCCCCGATCAAATTGATCTGCTCGTGATGGGAAATCCCGGCTGCATGTTGCAGATGATAATGGGGGCGAGGAAGCACGGTCGAACGACAACAATCGTCCATACCGTACAACTGCTGGATTGGTCGTACGAGCGGGAAGCGCTGACTGCGAACCAAGCGGAAGCGGTAAGGGGGGAATGATCCATGTCGGCAATCGACCCGATTGTCCATGAACTGGCGCGGATTGTGGGGGCGGATTCCATCCTATATCAACAGGAGGATCTGATGACCTACGAGTGCGACGGCTACACTGTGCACAAACACCCGCCGCGGGCTGTCGTCTTTCCGTCCTGCACTCAAGAAGTTGCCGCAGTGGTGAAGTATCTGCACGACCAAAACATCCCGTTCATCCCCCGCGGAGCGGGAACCGGGTTGAGCGGCGGAGCCGTCCCGTTGGGCGGCGAAGTGATCATCAGCCTGGTGAAGATGAAACGGCTGCTTCACGTCGATTACGAAAACCGTCTGGCCGTGGTGGAACCTGGCTTCGTCAATCTGAAACTGACAAATTCCGTAGCGGGCAAAGGCTACTATTACGCACCCGACCCTTCCAGCCAATACGCCTGCACCATCGGCGGCAATGTGGGGGAAAACGCGGGTGGGGCCCATTGCCTCAAGTACGGCGTGACCACCAACCATGTGCTCGGCCTTGAGGTGGTGCTGGCAAACGGAGAGATCGTGGAAATCGGCGGCGTTCCCGATGCACCGGGCTACGACCTGATGGGGCTTATAACCGGGTCGGAAGGAACCTTGGGGATCGTCACCCGGATCACGGTGCGCATCTTGAAAAATCCGGAAGGGAAAAAGACGGTGCTGGCTTATTTCGACAGTGTGGAAGAAGCAAGCCAGGCCGTCTCCGACATCGTGGCGGCCGGCATCATACCTGCGGCGCTGGAGATGATGGACAAAACGGCGATCGAGGGCGTGGAAGCAGGCACGTATCCGATCGGGCACCCCAAGGAGGCAGAAGCGGTTCTCTTGATCGAAGTGGACGGGATTGCCGCCGGCATTGACGATCAGATCGCAAAGATCGTGTCCGTTTGCCAGGGCAGAAAGGTGTCGGCGGTAAAGGTGGCCGCGACCGAGGAGGAACGGGCGAGATGGTGGGCCAACCGGAAAACGGCCTTCCCCGCGATGGGTTCCATTTCACCCGATTATCTCGTACAGGATGGCGTCATTCCGCGCAGCCGGCTGCCGGAAGTGCTGGAGAAAATCAGACAGATCAGCGAGCGTTCTGGGCTGAGGATCGCCAATGTATTTCACGCCGGAGACGGCAATCTGCATCCGTTGATCTTGTTTGACAGCAGAATCCCGGGCGAAACAGAACGGGCAGTCCGGGTGGGATCGGAAGTGCTGAAGGTGTGCGCGGACGCGGGAGGCTCAATCACGGGCGAGCATGGAGTAGGCATCGAGAAAAAAGAGGAGATGCGGTACATCTTTACGGATGACGAGCTGGACGCCCAGTTGCAGATTCGCAGCGTATTCAATCCGCGGAATCTGCTCAATCCGGACAAAATATTTCCCAAACCGGGCCGCTGCACGGAAATGAGGACGGCACCGGTTAAAACCTGTTGAATTGCAATGACGATTCTGAATTAAGGGTGTGGCGTTATGATGACGTGGTCACAAATATTCAGCCCGGTGGGAGGGAGTCTGGGCCTCTCCGCCCTGGTTGCAGTGATCCCGATTCTCTATTTTTTCTGGGCGCTGGCCGTAAAACGCATGAAGGGCCATGTGGCCGGTTCGACTACATTGCTGGTGGCTGTGCTGATTGCGATTTTGGTGTACGGGATGCCGGTCGGCATGGCAGTCATGTCGGCCATTCAAGGCGCTGTTTACGGAATCCTGCCGATTGGCTGGATTATTATCGCGTCCGTCTTTTTGTATAAACTGACGGTAAAATCGGGGCAGTTTGACATCATTCGTTCGTCCGTTGTGTCCATCACGGAAGACCGCCGCCTGCAGGCTCTGCTGATCGCCTTCTCGTTCGGGGCCTTTCTGGAAGGAGCGGCCGGCTTTGGAGCGCCGGTCGCCATCTCGGCGGCACTGCTGGCCGGGATTGGTTTTCATCCTCTCTATGCGGCGGGCATTTGCCTGCTCGCCAACACGGCACCGGTCGCCTTTGGTGCCATTGGAACGCCGATCATCGCCGTGTCTGGTCCGACAGGCATTCCGGCCATTGACATTTCCCAGATCGTCGGCCGCCAACTGCCGCTGCTCTCCATCCTCGTTCCGTTTTATCTCGTCGTGCTGATGTGCGGCTTTCGGCGGACCATGGAAGTGCTGCCTGCCATTTTGGTTTCCGGCATTTCGTTTGCCGTCACGCAGTTTTTCACTTCCAACTACATGGGACCGGAACTTCCCGATATTCTCTCCGCCCTGGTTTCGATTGTCTGCCTGACGCTCTTTTTGAAAGTGTGGCAGCCCCGGTCGATCTTCCGCTTTGAAGCAGATCAGACCGAAACAAGAACGGTTGGTGGTGCTGGAGCGACAGGAGGGAAAAACGGGGAAACCCTTTTGGCGGGGCGGGTTCTGTACGCTTGGTCGCCATTTTTGGTGCTGACCGCGCTGATTTCCTTGTGGGGAATTCCAGCGGTAAAATTGGCATTGACCGGCAAATACGAAGGGGGCAACGTGCTCCTGTCCGCCCTCAATTCGATCGGCAAGGCCCTCACCTTTGCACCACCGGTTCCCGGCCTGCACCGGCTAGTCATTGGCGCCAACGGTAAGCCAATCGACGCGGTGTTTAAGCTCGAACTGCTGGTGGCGGCAGGGACGGCCATCCTGTTTGCAGCGGTCATCACCAAGTTCATCTGCCGCCTTTCCTGGAGAGAGTGGGGGAAGACGTTTGGTGAGACCCTGTGCGAACTGCGCTTTGCCATCGTAACGATCGCCTCCGTCGTCGGTTTTGCCTATGTGGCCAACGCATCCGGAATGAGCACGACCCTGGGGATGACCTTGGCGGCGACAGGGATCCTGTTCCCGTTTTTTTCGCCCATCCTGGGTTGGCTGGGGGTATTTCTCACGGGCTCGGACACTTCGTCCAACCTGCTCTTCGGCGGTCTGCAAAAGGTGACGGCCATCCAACTGGGCATGGACCCAGCATTGGCGATCGCCGCCAACAGCAGCGGTGGTGTTACAGGCAAAATGATCTCGCCGCAATCGATCGCCGTCGCCTGTGCGGCGGTGGGGCTGGCTGGAAAAGACGCCGACCTGTTCCGGTTTACGTGTAGGCACAGCGTGTTGCTCCTGCTGATCATCTGCATGCTGACCTATCTGCAGACAAATATCCTCTCCTGGATGCTGCCGTAAACGAAATCATCCTTCCCCCGAATCGATCCCATTTATATGATAATCGAACATCCTGTAAGCAATACTATACCTATTACCGGATATACGGAAGGACAGCTATCAAACGACCATGAAGTTCAACCTGTTTTGGCGCAAATCGGTGGATAGATCGAAACGGTTCCTGTTACGCGAGACACAAGCGGTGAACACAATCGAGAAGACGCCCCTTCACGCGTCGCTGGTCAAAAACGCGGAGGTGCTGACGGAGCGCCTCGGCCGCAACAGCGATTTCGCCGCCTGCCACTTCACGTGTCTGGACAGGAATGTCAGCCTGTTCTTTCTGCACAGTCTGGCCGATTCCGACCGCCTGAACCGGCAGGTGATCGTTCCCCTCCAGCAGAGAGCGGGCATGTTCCCGACAGCTGTGGAGACGTCTTTGGCCGAGGACGAGGAAAAAAGCCTGATCCTGTTTATCCAGGAGAACATCATATCCGCAAGTGACATACAGCGAGTAGAGGACTGGCAGGCCGCGATTGAGCAGATCCTGCACGGCAAAGCGCTGCTCCTGGTA
>NZ_JAGTPT010000023.1:0-71715 GCF_018195675.1 Brevibacillus sp. NL20B1 | reverse complement strand
ATCCCAAGGGGTTTTTCCAATGTCTACTTTAAGGGGTGCACTCTATTTCATATCGGGGCTGTTTATTTCACTCAATTCTCCACCGCCACGATCGCATCCAGCGCGATGCGCGCTTCTGCCTCAATCGCTTTGGCCGTGGTCTCCGTATGAGGGTTGTACGTTTCCAACAGATCAGCGTCGGCGTACCCATCGATCGCCAGGATGGAACCGGCACGCATGCCTCGGAGCGCAGCAATCACGAACAGGGCCGCATTCTCCATCTCCACGGCCAGCACGCCCGCCTGTTGGTACAGCTTGTGCGGAAACTCCACCACGCCGCTGTAAAACATGTCCATCGTCAGTGTCACGCCCTCGGCCACATGGAGTCCCGTATCGCGCTTCGCGGCTGCGGCGGCCAGCGCATCGACGACGCGGCGGTCGGCCACGGCCGGGAAACCCGGCGGCACCAATTGGCTGGTCAGTCCGTCCCGGCGGACAGCCGCCGTGCTGATCACCAGGCTGCCGGGTTCGATCGTTTTTTGGTAGGAACCGGCCGTTCCGACACGGATGATGGTCTTCACGCCGCCTTTGGCCAGCTCTTCAAAGCAGACGGCCGCCCCCGGCGAGCCGACGCCGTGGCTGACGACGGCCACCGCCGTGCCGTTCCACGTTCCCGCATAACTGTGGTATTCCCGGTTTTCCCCGATCGCCTTGCTCTCGTCCAGCAGGGCGGCAATGCGGGCTGCCCGCTTCGGATCGCCGCAGACGATCGCGCGCTTTGGCAGGTTTTCCGGGTCAATTTTCAGATTGGGCAGCATCATCAATCAAACTCCTTTTTCTCCCATTCGTCTTCCGGAATCGGCAGGGCTTCGCCGGAGAAACGCTCTTCGCGAAACGGGTCTCCGTTCAGATGAAAACCGTTTTGCTCCCAGAAGCCAGGGTTGTTTTCGTTCATGAATTCGATTCCGCGCAGCCATTTCACGCTCTTCCAAAAGTAGAGGTGCGGCACGATCAGCCTTAGCGGCCAACCGTGCTTGTCCGTCAGCGGCGCTCCGTCAAAGGAGTGGGCCAGCAGCACGTCGTCTCGTTCCAGGTCGGCCAGCGCCGCGTTTGCCGTATAGCCGTAATCGCCGTGCAGCATCACATACCTGCCCCGCGGTGTGACACCGGCCGCTGCCAGGAAGTCGCGGAAACGAACGCCGGTAAACCGGTTGTCAAACCGGGACCAGCGGGTGACGCAGTGAATGTCACAGGTGATCGTCGTCTGCGGCATCGCCATGATGTCGGCATACGAGAGCGTTACCTCCCGATCGACTTCCCCGAAGACCCGCAGCGTCCACGTCTCCAGGTCGTAGACAGGCACCTCCCCCTCATGCAGGATCGGAAACCGCTCCGTCAGCACCTGTCCCGGCGGCAGCCGCCGAGCCAGGGCCGGATCGACCGCGGGCACCCTCATCCGTTTGATCCGCTCTGCCTTGTTCATCTTCCCGTTTCCTCCCAGGTCAGTCCGTCTTTTGTCTAGCGGGCACTCTGCTGGCTGGCGGTGCTTGCGGCTGTGCCCTTGTCCTTGAGGAAGAACATCGCCGCAATCGTCAGTACATAGGGCAGCATCGCGGTAAACTGCGTCGGCAGCGAAAAGCCCTGCAGCCGGATACTGAGCGCGTCCATCAATCCGAACAGCAGGCTGGAGGCGAGAATGCCCAACGGGTGAGACTGCCCCAACATCATTGCCACCAGCGCGATAAAGCCGCGCCCCGCCGTCATGCCTTCGGTAAACATGGTCACCTGCCCAAGCGATAACTGGGCCCCGGCCATGCCGCAGAGAACGCCGCACAACACCACGGCCAGCACCTGCAGGCGCGTCACCTTCAGGCCAAGGCTGCGGGCCGCTACCGGATTCATCCCGGCCGCCAGCACACGGAAGCCGGTCACGGTGTGGGCAAAGAACAGGTGCAGCAGCACCGCCGCCAAAAAGGCCGCGTAGACCAGCGGCGAATGCCCCGACAGGATGTCCCCCAGCACGGGGATGTCTGCCACCCAGGAAATCCGCCACTGCGGCAGCCCGGCCATGTCCTTGTCGTAAAACGCCCCTTTCACGCCGAAGACGGCGCGCAGCGCAAACGTGGTCAACCCCAGCGCGAGGAAATTGATCGCCACGCCGACGATGATTTCATTTGCCTTCAGTCCGATCGTCATGTAGGCAAACAACAGCGAAAACAGCACGGTGACGGCGGCGGCAAACAGCACAGCCAGCGGCAGGCTGCCGGTAAAGTGATTGCCGACGATGGCGGAAAACGCTCCGACCAGCACCAGCCCCTCCAGCCCGACGTTGAAGATGCCCACCCGGGCGCACAGCGCGCCGCCCAGTGCCGCCAGGAGGATCGGAGTCACCATCCGGATGGTGGAACTGACAAGTGCTCCATCAAACAACTCCATGCGACTCCCTCCTCTTGCTCTTGCGGTTTTTCCACCAGTCATGACTGATTTTGGCGGAGATAAACAGAATCAGCACGGCCTGGATGACGCTGGCCAACTCCAGCGGTACCTCGGTGTTGCGCTCCACGCCCATCGCACCCGTCTGCAGGGCGGCCAGCAGTATCGAGGTAAACACGACGCCGATCGGGTGGGAATTGGCCAGCAGCGTGGCCATCAGGCCCGTCCAGGCATACCCGGGGACGGTCAACGCGCCGTCGACGTACCGGTAATGCGCCCCCAGCACTTCCACGGTGCCGGCCAGCCCGGCCAATCCTCCGCTGGCAAACATCGCCACAAGCATCACCCGATCCTTGTCAATCCCGCCGTATTGGGCAAACAACGGATTGTGTCCGAGCATCTTCACCTCGTAGCCAAACGGGGTGAACCGGACGATCCAGAACAACGCCAGAGCAGCAGCCAACGCCATCAGAAAGCCGGCGTGTACGCTCATGCCGGCAAACAGCTTGGGCAGCCAGACGCTCTTTTCCAGCATGGACGTCTGAGCCAGCGCTGCCGAGCCTGTCTTGTCCTGAAACGGTTCACTCACCAAATACCCGGCAAACAGGACGGCGATGTAGTTGAGCAGCAGAGTGGTGATGAGCAGTTGGACGCGAAACTTCGCCTCCATGTACCCGGCCAAAAGCGACCAGAGACCGCCTGCGGCCACACCGGCCGCCAGCGCGGCCAGCATTTTCACCAGTCCGGGACCGGGCAGGTACAGTCCGACCAGCGTCGCGCAGATCGCCCCCAGCACCATCTGCCCCTCGGCGCCCAGATTAAACACCCCGGCGCGAAACGCCAGCGACAGCCCCAGCCCGATCAGCATGATCGGGGTGGACCGGGCCAATGTGGAGGCAAAGGAGTAGTAGCTCCCAAACGCTCCTTTCCACATCTGCTGGTAGGTATCCAGGATCGATTCGCCTACCGCGCTGATGACGACTGCTCCCGTCAACAAGCCGATCACCACCGCCAACAGCGGCTGGACCAGCGGTTTACACAGCTTTTTGACCGCTTCCATGGATGCTTCCTCCTGCCATCAACACGCTGATTTTCTCTTCCGTCGCCTCCGACCGCTTCAGTTCGCCGACGATTCGTCCCTTGTACATGACCAGAATTCTGTCAGACAGCGCCAGAATCTCCGACAGCTCCGACGAGACGAGCAGGATTCCATCGCCGCTGTTTCGCTTTTCGATCAGCGCCTGGTGGATGTGTTCCATCGCCCCGATGTCCACGCCGCGCGTCGGCTCGGCAGCGACCAACAGCGGCGTCTGTTGCCCCAGCTCGCGGGCGACGATCAGTTTTTGCAGATTGCCGCCGGACAGGTTGCCCGCCTGCTCCTGCAAGTGCCGGGAACCGGTCTTAATGGCAAAACGCTCCACCCACTGCTCCACCACGCGGCGAAACGCGTCCCGCAAAATGACGCCGCGACGGCTGAACGCCGGTTTGCGCTGGTAGCCCATCAAGGCGTTTTCCTCCACGCTCTCCTGCTTGGCCGTTCCCCACAGGTAGCGGTCTTCCGGGACATGGGCCACTCCCGCTTCACGTATGGCTGCCACAGGACGGTTGGTGACGTCCTTTCCGCCCAGCAGCACCCTGCCCGCCGTGACCGGCCGCAGTCCGGTGATGGCTTGCAGCAGTTCCGACTGGCCGTTGCCCGAGACCCCGGCGATTCCGACGATTTCCCCGTGGTGCACGGTAAATGTAACGCTGTCCACGATCGTCTGCCGGTCGGAAACGGTCAGGTTTTCCACCTGCAGGAGGGGCCTGCCGTCCAGGCTCACCCGCTCACTCAACGGCTGCAGGTCACGGCCCACCATCAGCCGGGCCAGTTCGTCCACGCTGGTCTCCTGCCGGGAAACGGTCCCGGTCACCCGGCCGCCGCGCAGCACGGTGATTCGGTCGGCCACCTCCATCACTTCCTTGAGCTTGTGCGTGATCAGGATGACGCTCTTGCCGCTCTCCGCCAGGTGGCGAATCGTCTGCAGCAGTTCCTTTACCTCCAGCGGTGTCAGGACAGCGGTCGGCTCGTCCAGTACGATGATGTCCGCTCCCTGGTACAGCACCTTGAGAATTTCCACGCGCTGCTGCTCCCCGACCGAGCATTGCGATACACGGGCGGTCACGTCAATCGGGATGCGGTAGCGCTCACTGAGGGCCCGCACCGCCTCCACCGCATCCTTGCGCCGGAACAGGCCGGCACGCTGCGGTTCATAGCCGATGACGATGTTCTCCATTACGCTGAAATCGGGAAACAGCATGAAGTGCTGGTGCACCATCCCGATGCCGTGTCGGATCGCGTCGTCGGGGCCGCGAAAGACCACCGGGCGGCCGTTTAGCACGATCTCCCCGGACGTCGGCTGTTCCATGCCGTACAGCATCCGCATCAACGTGGTTTTGCCGGCGCCGTTCTCCCCGACGATGGCGTGGACCTCGCCAGCCCCCAGCGTGAACGATACGTTGTCGTTGGCCGTAAAATCGCCGTATCTTTTCGTCATGTTGCGCATTTCCAGACGGTACGTCATCCCGCTCTTCCCTCCTTTTTCCTGTTGGTCCCATTCAACAGGAAACCGACTACCGCAGTAGTCGGTCGCCGTCTCGTTTACTGCTGCAGCGGATCGGGCACCTTGCGCGTACCCGCCACGATCTCATCCCTGATCGCTTTCACCTTGTTGATGACCTCCTCACCGATGAACGGATGCAGCGGCGTCTCGCTTTCGCGCGTGACGTAGGTGACGCCGACGCCGTCTTCCTTCAGGCCGTACGTCTGCACGCCCGGTTTCAAGCTGCCGTTTACAAACGCCTTTACCGTTTCATAGGCGGCCGTGTCGGTCCCTTTCAACTGGGACAGGACGATGTGTTCCGGATCGATGCCGGTGCGGTCGACGTCCTGGCCGGAGGTGTAGAAGCCCTTTTCCTTGGCTGCTTCAAACACGCCAAGGTCGCCGACAGCAGCAGCTCCGTAGACAAAGTCTGCTCCCTTGTTTGCCTGCAGCAGGGCCAGCTCCTTGGCTTTCGCCGGGTCATTAAAGCTGCCGACGTAGTTGACGAAGACCTCTGCGTTCGGATTGGTCGCCTTCAGTCCCTCCTGGAAGCCGACCGTCCACTTTTTCAAAAGCGGAATGTCCATCGCCGCGACGATCCCCACCTTGTTGGTCTTGGTCGCCAGGCCGGCAGCTGCTCCCATCAGATAGGAGGCTTCATGTTCGCGAAATACCACGCTGCTGACATTGGGCAAGTCCACGACAGTATCGATGATGGCAAACACGCGGTCCGGGTTTTCCGCCGCCACTTTTTTCAGCGCATCCTCCGATTCAAACGACGACGTAATGATCAAATCGTATTGCTCGGCCACGGCCGCGCGGATGTTCTCCTCGATGGCGAAATGGTCGGTCGACTCGATGGTTTTGACGTCGACACCAAATTCCTGCGCCGCTTTCTTGGCACCCTCGTCCATCTGCTGGAAAAACGGGTTGACCCCGATCTTCTCCGGCAAGATCAGCGCGACCCGCTTCTTCTCGCCGCCTTCATGGCCGCCGGCTTGTCCCTCCGGTGCACCGCCTCCCGCCGCACATCCGGCCAACAGTACGGCAAACGTCGTCAATGCCAACAGGTACTTTTTCATGCTGTTCTCTCCTATCTAGTAAAAAAGTTTTTTAACTCCAATACCGGTAATTTACGGGTTTTTTTCGAAAGTTTCAAGGCAAAACACGAATATTTTAGTAAATATACACCATAAACGTTCGATATATTCCCCCTTTTCCCAGGAAGGCGCACCTGATGATGGTATGAAAAAAACTCTTCCTAGAGGAAGAGTTCGCCAAGTTGCGCCAACCTCTTCCTCATCTGTCAAAACCCGAGGGTTTTGCAGGAATTGGCACCTTTCTGTACCGGGGTACAGTGGTTGCCGGGCTTCATCGGGCCAGTCCCTCCGCCTCTCTTGATAAGGTAAGGTGAATCCGCTATCCAGTTGTAATGTCTCTAATTCTAGCAAAAGGTTCTCACATTGCAAATGATTTTTTTGTCATTTCAAAACATTATGTTTGTTGGTCTCGAAACGACTGCTGCAATCTGCGCGACAGCGCGTTCAGTTCGCCCAGTTCTTCCGTGATTTCCCGCACCTTTTGATGCTGATTTTCCGCCGTGGCAAACAGCTCTTCCAGATTGGCCACCGATTGTTCCGTCACAGCCGTAATCGTCGACATCTCGGCGGCCACTTCACCGGAGCGCAGCTTTACCCTGTCCATGCTGGAGCGCACGTGCTCGACGGCCTGCAGGAACGATTCCATTCCGGCCCGAACCGTCTCGATCGAGGTGACAGTCTGGACGGCCAGCTCCTGTCCCTTGGCCACCGACGATTCCCCGTTGCTCATGTGGCGCACGGCGTTTTCGCTCTCCTTGTGCAGCGACTGCAGGATTTCGGCAATCTCCTGGGTAGCGGTAGCGCTTTGTTCGGCCAGTTTTCGCACCTCGTCGGCCACCACGGCAAAGCCGCGTCCGTGTTCCCCGGCCCGGGCCGATTCGATCGCCGCGTTGAGCGCCAGCAGGTTGGTCTGGGTCGCAATCTGGTTGATCGTCTGCACGATCTCCTCCACCCGGTTGGCCTGCCGATTCAGCTCGCGGATGGTGGACGAGGCCACATTGACCGCCTGCACGATCTGCTCCATCTGATGCGACAGCTCGTTCATCATGCCGATGCTCTCGGTGAGGCGGCGGTTGTTCTGATCGGCCTCCGCCTTCATCGCGTTGGCCTGTTCGTTGACCGCCACGATCTCGTGGTCGATCGACTGGACTTCCTCCTCGATCTTCACCGTGGAGTTGGCCTGCGCCTCCATCCCCGTGGCCACTTCGCGGAACGCAACCATCATCTCGTCCGTATTCCGCTTGGTCGTCTCCGCGTGCTCATGCACGTGCTCCGACGTGCGGTCCAACTGTTCCGTCACCATGCGGATGTGGCCCAAAAGCTCCGCCAGCCGCTGTTCTTTTTCCTCTGCTTCCCGCCTCGCCGTCTCCGCTTTGTTCAGCGAGGCTTGTCCGGCCAGACACAGGTAGGTCAAGCCGACGATCATCAATGCGACAGACACGAGGTGCAGGATCAGATTCACTTCTGTCCGGCCTTCATCGAACATGTCGTAGAAACCGGTGTAAAACCCGACAAATGTTGCCGCGATCTGGACAATCCCGGCGAAGACGACCAGCTTCCAGTCCAGATAGGCCGCGAGGAAGCCGAGCACGATAAAGGAAATAAACGCCGTCTCCGGATAAGACGTAAAGTGGTCGAATGCGATGGAGTAATACATAAAGCCGATCGCGACCAGGTAGCGAATCACGTAACTGCCTTTGCGGATGAAGTAGTACGGTGAAACAATCAGTGTCATCAGCAGGCCCAGTGATGTCAGCTTCCAGAAGTTCACGTCTTCCTGATACGCGATGATTCCGGCCAGCCACAGATGATTCCAGAGAATAAAAATCATGAAGCCCTCTTTGTTGGTCAAGGTGTTGCGGACCAACTGAAACATGGTCTGAAGCATAATTTCCTCCTTTACTGCTATGGTGAATACAGCATTCTTTTGTCATTATATCCTGAAAAATCTTCCAAGTTCTATTGGGATCATGGAGAACATGTGAAAAAAGTTCTAACGCGCCCGTAGTTCCGCCGAATCAGAAACGCGGTTTGCCATGACCATTTGGCCCCTCTGACGAATAGGCTAAAGCAGGATCACATTTCTCAAGAAGGGAACGGGAACGCCATGGAAATGAATCAACTGCCGACCACCGTGCTGACCCACACGATCAGCCGCCCGAACGTAACCATTTATTACCCGCAGGTGGCCGGTTTGGCCAATCGACAGGCCGAACAGAACATCAACCAAACCTTGTCGCGGTACGTGCAGGATTTGATCAACCAGCAGCATGAAAGCCAGGTGCCGGGAACGACGGAAATGCAGGGAAGCTACGAAATCAAAAACAATCAGCGAGGCATCTTCAGCGTCACCCTGAACAACTACGCCTACACGCCTCCGATGGCCCACGGCATGACCTATATGATGTCGCTCACAGCAGATGTGCAGACCGGGCAAGTCTTTTCCCTGCGGGACCTGTTCAAACCGGGCAGCGACTATGTCAAGGTGCTGTCAGACAACATCAAAACACAGATCGCCAATCGGCATATTCCCACCCTGGAGCCGTTCAAGGCGATCAGACCCGACCAGGATTTCTACGTGGCCGACAAGGCGCTCGTCATCTATTTTCAACTGTACGAGATCACGCCGTATTACGTGGGCTTCCCCATGTTTCCCATCTCGGTGTTCGACCTGGAGCCGATTATCAGCGAAACGGGGCCGCTCAGCATCATGGCGACCAACTCGTAGCGTGCGTGGCTTTTTCTCCGGGAAAACAACCAGGCTGCCGACGATGTCGACAGCCTGAATGATTGCCTGGCACCCGGGGCCCGGGTGTGGAGACGGCGGCAGCAGACGGGAAGGCGAGCGGTCTTACTGTGCCGTATACCCGCCGTCAATTACCACGGCCTGCCCCGTCACACCCCTGGCCTTGTCACTTGCCAGAAAGACGGCATATTCGGCAATTTCCTGCACAGACAGCAGCCGCCGCTGCGGGACGAGCGGGTATATGACTTCTTCCATCACGCGTTCCAGCGGGACGTTGCGGGTCTTTGCCAGATCGGCCAACTGATTTTGCACAAGCGGCGTGTCCACGTACCCCGGACACAGCGCGTTCACAGTGATGCCGTGGGCGGCTCCCTCAAGAGCGGCCACTTTGGTCAGGCCGATCACCCCGTGCTTGGCGCTGTTGTAGGCCGCTTTCCCGGCAAACCCGATCAGTCCGTTGATCGAGGCCATGTTGATGATCCGCCCATGTCCCTGACGCTTCATGACGGGAAAGGCGTGCTTGATGGCGATAAACGGCGCCGTGAGCATGATGGAGAGCAGCTTCTCAAATGTGTCGGTCGGGAAATCCTCGATCGGCGACACAAACTGCATCCCCGCATTGTTGACCAGGATGTCCAGCCGGCCAAACGTCTCCACGCTCTTCTCAATGCTCGCCTTGAGCTGGCCTTCATCCGTCACGTCACAGCCTGCTCCCAGGGCTTCCCCCCCTTCGCCCCTGAGCTGCTCGGCCGCTTTTTCCACGGCCTCCCGGTTGAGGTCCAGCAGCAGCACCTTGGCTCCTTCCCGGGCAAACGTCCGGGCGATTTCATATCCGATCCCGCTTGCTGCACCGGTGACCAGTGCGACTTTTCCTTCCAGCAGCTTGTTCACGATGACACACTCCTTCTTACCAATTGGTACCCAAAACGACTTCGCCCCGGTTGCAGGATGGACCTAGACGAAAAGCGAAGCGGAGATTGCCAGAATAAAGACAGTCAGCGTCTTCAACACAGTGATCGCAAAAATGTCCTTGTAGGACTGGCGGTGCGTCAGCCCCGTGATTGCCAGCAGGGTAATGACGGCTCCGTTATGCGGCAAGGTATCCATCCCGCCGGAAGCCATCGAGGCGATCCGGTGCAGAAGCTCCGGACTGATGCCGGCCGCCTGCGCCAGCTCCAGGTACTGTTTTCCCATCACTTCCAGCGCAATGGACATGCCGCCAGACGCCGATCCGGTAATTCCCGCGAGCACGTTGACGGCCACGGCTTCGGAAACCAGTGGATGGCTGCTGACCCCGAGAATCCATTCTTGAATCAGCTTGAAACCGGGCAGCGTTTTAACCACGTTGCCGAATCCCACCTCGGACGCCGTGTTGAAAATGGCCAGCAGAGCCCCCATCGCGGCGGTGGTCAAACCGGAGGCGAGCTTGGTTTTCACCTGGTTCAGATTGATCAGCACCGCAGCCAGGATGCCGATGCTCAAGGCGATGATCAGCGCCCAGGAGGAGGCGACGTTCTTCACCTTGTCAATGTTGTAGTTGTCCTTCAAAAGCTGCGGGTCGTACCACGTCTCCACGCTCAGAAACCCTCTGCTGAACAGGTAGTTGGACACCAGGACCAGCACCAACGGGAGCACGGCCAGCCAAATGTTCATGTAGGTTTGCTCCCGGTTGAGCTCCGGTTCGTTGATGTGGCCTTCTCCGTATCCCTCGCCGGCTGCGGCTGCCTGTTTGCGCCTGCGCTCCAGCCAGAAGAGGCCGCCGCTAAAGACCATGACGGCACCGATGATCCCGACCAGCGGAGCGGCGTACGCATCGGTCCCAAAATAGTTGGTGGGGATGATGTTCTGAATCTGCGGCGTACCGGGAAGCGCATCCATCGTGTAGGTAAACGCGCCGAGGGCAATCGCGCCCGGAATCAGCCGTTTTGGGATGTTGGCCTCGCGAAAAATGGCGGCGGCAAACGGGTACACCGCAAACGCCACGACGAACAGCGAGACGCCGCCATAGGTCAAAATGCTGCAGGCCAGCACGACAGCCAGAATCGCCCGATTGGAACCGAGCGCCTTGACGATCGACTGGGCGATGGATGCGGCCGCTCCGTTCATTTCCATCACCTTGCCAAAGATCGCGCCCAACAGGAAGACGGGAAAGAACGACTTTACATAGTTGGCGGCGTTGGTCATGAACGTCTCCGTGTAGCTGGGCATCAGCGCAAGTCCCGACAGAACAGCGGCCAACAGGGTAAATATCGGCGCAAACACGATGACGGGATAGCCGCGGTAGGCAAAAAACATCAAGAGTCCCAACGAGACGAGAATCGCCAACACTTCGATAACCATACCATTCTCCTTTCCTGCCCCTCACCCAAACGCCGAGTCCCGTCCGCTACGTTACAACGCAGCGGATGACAGGACGCGCAGATTGGGGGAGACAATCAGCTCAGGCTCGGTACACGCTTGAATATCAGCCGGGGAATAGCCTTCAACTACCTCTACCAGTTCCAACCCCTGCGGCGTGACGTCAAGGACGGCACGATCCGTAATGATGCGGTGAACCACCTCTTTGCCGGTCAGCGGCAGGCGGCAGTTTTTCAGGATTTTCGGCTCGCCGTACTTGTTTACATGCTCCATGATCACGACGATCTTCTTGGCTCCATGCACCAGGTCCATGGCGCCGCCCATTCCCTTGACCATCTTGCCCGGGATCATCCAGTTGGCCAGGTCCCCCCGCTCGGAGACTTCCATCGCGCCCAGGATGGCGACGTCGATGTGGCCGCCGCGAATCATCGCGAACGATTCCGCGCTGTCAAACAGACAAGCGCCGGGAATCATCGTGATCGTCTCCTTGCCGGCGTTGATGCAGTCCGGGTCCACCTCGTCTTCCGTCGGATACGGTCCGATTCCGAGCAGCCCGTTTTCTGACTGCAGCACGACCTGTTTGTCCGCCGGAATGTAGTTGGCGACCAGTGTGGGAATCCCGATTCCCAGGTTGACGTAGAAACCGTTTTCAATTTCCTGCGCGGCCCTTTTGGCAATCTGTTCTCGCGTTAACATCAGGACAGCTCCCTCCTAGCTTCTCACCGTACGTTTTTCGATGCGTTTCTGATAGTTCTCACAGCGAATGATCCGCTGCACGTAAATGCTGGGGGTATGAACGGCGTCCGGGTCCAGTTGGCCCACGTCCACCAACTCTTCCACCTCGGCGATGGTGATCGCCCCGGCAGCGGCCATGATCGGATTGAAGTTGCGGGCTGTCTTGTTGTAGATGAGATTGCCCAGCGTATCTCCCTTCCAGGCTTTCACCAGGGCAAAATCGGCCCGAAGCCCCGTTTCCAGTACGTATTCCTTGCCGTTGAACGTGCGGACTTCCTTGCCCTCCTGGATGGGGGTGCCGACGCCAGCCGGGGTGTAAAAGGCCGGAATGCCGGCGCCCCCTGCGCGAATTCGCTCCGCCAGCGTCCCTTGGGGAACCAGTTCCACTTCCAGCTCTCCGGACAAAAACTGCCGCTCAAACTCCTTGTTTTCTCCCACATAGGACGAAATCATTTTTTTGATCTGCCTGTTCCGCAGGAGAATCCCCAGACCCCAGTCATCCACGCCGCAGTTGTTCGAGATGACGGTGAGATTCTTCACCCCTTTTTCGTACAGGCCCATGATCAAATGTTCCGGGATGCCGACCAGGCCAAAACCGCCCACCATGATGGTCGCCCCGTCTGTGATGCCAGCCAGGGCCTGTTCAATCGATTCACATACGCTCACGTTTCGCACTCCTCCCAAGACAAATGGATGAAATCGCTTTCATCATTAATGCAGGGATTGTGCCAAACTGTCGAACTTTTTGCAAAAACTTGTCGCAAGCAGGATTCTACGTGTTCCGCGGTCGTGACCGACACACTCGTATTGGCGGGATCATTCCGAAATTTCGGAAAGTGTCGTCCATGTTTTTGGAAAACGCCCTTTCGAAAAAATACAACGCAATCCCGGCGGAAGTGTGATGGCATCAACATCTGCGTTTTCTGCGACTACACGAAATGGCTTCTGCAGGACACAGAAGCCATTTCGCACAAGCAGTTCTCGTTATTTTTTTGTGAATCGTTACTTGGTCATGCCAGCCAATGCCTCGACATCTTCAGGAAGCAGCTTCCATTCTGCCGCTTTCACGTTCTCAATCACCTGCTCCTTGTTTTTGGCACCGGTAATGACCGTGGCTACAGCCGGCTTAGCCAGCAGCCAGTTGACGGCGACTTGCGCCAGCGGCTTGCCATAACGATCTGCGACGGCGCGCATTTTCTCCACTTTCTCCACGTTTGCTTCAAATTCACCGTCTTTGAACAGCGGATTAAACTGACGCCGTACATCTTGTTCGGAAATCTTCGTTTCTTTGGTGAACTTCCCTGTCAGCAGCCCTTGCGCCAGGGGGCTGTACGGAATGAATCCCATGCCGACACGCTCCACGTACGGATACTCGGCTTTCTCCACGCTGCGCTGGAGCAGGTTGTATTGGGACTGTAGCGAAACGACATGAGCGTATTTGCGGGCTTCCTCCATTTGTTCCATAGAGAAGTTGGATACGCCGATGTAACGTACTTTGCCGCTTTGGACCAGTTCGTTCAGCGTTTCCATCGTTTCCTGGATCGGTGTCCTGTCATCCGGCCAGTGCACCTGATACAGGTCAATGTAGTCGGTGTCCAGGTTTTTCAGGCTTTCATCAATCTCGCGCAGGATGTTTTTGCGGCTGACATCCTTCACCAAACCGCCCTTGTCATCCCAGACAAGACCAAACTTCGTGGCGATGATGACCTTGTCGCGCACCGGTTTGAGCGTTTTTCCCAGGATGCGTTCCGATTCACCGTATCCATAGAAAGGTGCCGTGTCAAAGAAGTTCACCCCCAGATCGTACGCGGTCTGGATCGCTTCCACGATCGACCGTTCCTCAACATCGCCCCACCCTGTTTTTCCAGCGGCCCAGGCGCCAAATCCAATCACCGACGTAAACAGTTCACTGTCTCCCAATCGTCTTTTTTCCATGATTCTTCCTCCTCATTTTGCTGTTTGCTGCTGAAACGCTGGCAGTACGTATTCGGCCAACTCGTGCAGGACTTCCGGAATCGGGCGCTGCGAGTGGCGAAAATGAAACGCGATGTGCGCAACCCCAATCTCCTCAAGCTTTTGCAAATGGCGAATGAGTTCGTTTCTGCCAATCGTGGCCCCGAACTTAAACGGCTCTGCCGGGTGGTCCGGATCCTCGTGGAGATCCAGATGATACGCGGAAATATACGGTTTCCGCTCTGTTATGCCATGGTCCTCATGCGCTTTGATCCACTCGGCCATCTGCTGTTCAGTCGCTGCGATTCCTCGGGGATAGTTGAACCACGCATCCAGATGCTGAACGATCCAGTCCAGTGTTTGCGTCCCCCGCCCCGCCATGACGAGCGGGATCGTTGCTTGAACCGGCTTGGGGAGCAGATCGAGCTCGTTGTCTACCAACATCTGATCCCGGTTCCACGCATGCCTGATCATGCGGACGCTTTGGCGGAAGATTTCCCCTTTCCGCTCAGCTTCCACCCCGAACAGCGGAAACTCCACCGGGCGGTCTCCGGTAGCAATCCCCATCACGAAACGCCCTCCGGACAGCTGGTCAACAGTGGCAGCGGCTTTGGCGACATGATACGGATGGCGCAGCGGGAGCACAATCGCCCCCGTGGCCAGGATGACCTCATTCGTAATGGCAGCGAGATATCCCAAATACGCAAAGGGGTCAAACAATTGAGCGGCATCGCCAAAACGATGGGGATCAAAAATGGGCACATCCCGCAGCCACATCGATGTAAAGCCAAGCCGATCCACCAATCGGGCATACTCCGCATGACGCTCCATGTTCGGAACACCGAAGGGACGTCCCTCTTGTTCCGCTTGTTTGAGTCCCGCCGGTGACCAGTCGGTATCCAGGGGAAGCTCAACGCCAAATGTCATGCGCCGCGACGGAATCATTTTCTTCAATGCCGTCATACCCAAGTGCACCACCTCCTTTCTCATACGTTTCTCATGCGATGGAATCAACGCGGCTGCTTCGCTCCAGAACCATGCTCCACCGGGAGAGAACCACGGCTCCCGCCACCATCAAGGCACCTACCCAAGAAGTATGGAGGAGCCCCAGTGAATCGGTGACGATGCCACCCAGGTAAGACCCGATCGCAATGCCGGCATTGAATGCGGCAATATTAATAGCAGAAGCCACATCAACTGCAGACGGCACGTACTTCTCAGCCAGCTGGACCACGTACAACTGCAGTCCCGGAACGTTCATGAAGGCAAACAGTCCCATCAAAATGATCGTGACAAGTCCCACCCCCATGTACGGTGCGGTAAACAGCAGCAGCAGCAGCACAATCGCCTGGATAATAAACATGTAGAACAGCGATCGGATGGGATTGCGATTGGATGCTTTGCCGCCTATGATGTTGCCGATTGCGATCGCGCCCCCGTAGACAAGCAGGATGATGCTTACCGTGCCGGCTTGAAATCCCGTAATCTCCTGCAGAATCACAGAGAGATACGTAAAGACGACAAACGTCCCGCCATAACCCAACGCCGTGATAATGAAGACAAGAAGCAAGCGGCCGTTTGTAATCAGTTTCCATTGATCCGCGAATGTGGTGGGTGCACCCTGACGAAGACGCGCCGGAACCAAAATGGTGTTGGCCACCAGTGCAAGCAGGCCAATCGCGGCAATCCCCGCAAAGGAATAGCGCCAGCCAAACGTTTGCCCGATAAAGGTTCCAAACGGCACACCTGTCACCATGGCCACCGTCAGGCCGGTGAACATGAACGCGATGGCGCTCGCCCGCCGATCCTCCGGCACCAGATCAGCCGCAATCGTTGAACCGATGGACATAAACACCCCGTGGGAAAAGGAGCAAATGACTCGGGCGAGGAGCAGAATCTCAAAGCTCGTGGCAGTGGCGGCGATACTGTTCCCGATTACAAATACAATCATGATCCACATCAGCAGCGTCTTTCTGGACATCGCTGAGGTCAGGGACGTCAATATCGGGGCGCCAAACGCCACTCCCAGGGCATAGAGAGAAACGGTGAGCCCAGCGGTGGTGACGGAAACGTGCATATCCTCCGAGATGGATGGAAGCAAGCCCACGCTGATAAATTCTGTTGTCCCAATGGCAAAGGCGCTGATTGCCAGCGCAAGCAGGGCAAAGAAACCATGGTGCTTTGTCCCGTTGCCATTGGCGTGAGAATGATTGAGTACAGCCATAAATGGCAACCTCCTTGAACTTAAATAATTGTATGTCGATAGGAAAAATAGGTATTACGCTGACAAACAGTGAACCCGGAGTCATCCCTCCTGTCTGTTGTCAGGATTTCTTATCGACAACGACATATCGTATTATGTAACATATAGGACAGCATAGAAAGTACGTACTTTTTTGTGCCATTGTTACTGTTTAGTGCTATAGGCACCTTTCAGTAATATAAGCAACAAATTGTAACTGAGCTGATACAAGGAGAGGTGATAGCGCATGAAAAAGGCGGAAAAAACGTACAACATTCCGGTAGAAGCGACATTGGAAGTCATCGGCGGCAAGTGGAAAACGGTGATTCTCTGCCATTTGACCCATGGGCCGATGCGCACGAGCGAACTGAAAAAAGCCATGCCTGCCATCACGCAAAAAATGCTGACTCAGCAGCTCCGCGAACTGGAGGAAGATGGCGTCATCAACCGCATTGTGTACAACCAGGTTCCGCCGAAAGTGGTCTATGAACTGAATGAATTCGGGTGGACATTGAAGCCTGTCCTGGATCAGTTGTGCGCATGGGGGGAGGAGTACATCAAAAAGGGACAAGCCATCAAGAAATAAGAAAAAAGCAGAGGTGTCGGAAAACAGGCGTTCCCGACCTCTGCTTTTTAATTTGCCTTATCGTTCCGCCGGGCGTCAGATGTGCGTATCCGTTGTCCGGACCGCTTACACCAATTTGTCCCGGTTGTATTTCTCCCATTTTTGATAGAAGCTGGACTTGCTGATCCCGAGGAGTCTCGCTGCTTCCAGCTTGTTTCCGGAAGCCGCCTCCATCGCCCGCATGATCGCCTCCCTTTCCGCCGCGATTAACGTCTCCTTCAAGGGACGAACCGGTGAAACAGGGAGAGGCTTTCCCGATCCGGGCAGCCAGATGTGCTCCTTTTTCAGCACGTCCCCATCCATCAGATGGACCGCCCGCTCCAGGACATTGCGCAGTTCCCGCACGTTTCCCGGCCAGGAGTGGCTGCGCAGCACGTCCCACACCGCATCGTCAATCTCCCGCACGTGGACGCCGGTTGTCTCGACGATCTGCTTGAGCAGGGTGGAAACGAGCTCCGGCAGATCCTCCAGCCGTTCCCGCAGCGGCGGAATGTTCAGGGACACCACGTTTAGCCGATAGTACAGGTCCACCCGGAATGCCCCCTCGCGAATGCGGCTGGGCAAATCCTGATTGGTGCAGGCGATTACCCGCACATCGATGGGAATCGGCCGGACCCCGCCTACCCGCTCCACTTCTTTTTCCTGGAGCACACGCAGCAATTTTGCCTGCAGCGGCAGCGGCATGTCGCCAATCTCGTCCAGCAAAATCGTGCCGTGGTTGGCCAATTCAAACTTTCCTTTTTTCCCTTTGCGCGCCGCCCCGGTGAACGCGCCCTCTTCGTATCCAAACAGTTCGGACTCCAGCAGCGTATCGGGAATTGCGGCGCAGTTGACCCGGATAAACGGCCCCATTTTCCGCCGGCTCCCCGCGTGAATGGCGTGGGCAAACAGCTCTTTCCCCGTTCCGCTCTCCCCGGTGATCAACACGGTGGAATCGCTCTTCGCCACCTTCTGGCAAAAAGCTTTCAGCTCTTTCATCCGGGGGCTGCGCTCCACGATCTCGTCAAAGTGGTAAATCGCCCCCAGCCGCCGCTGCAGCTCCCGTTTGTAGTAACTCAGCTCGTCCCGCAGCTGATCCACCACCGCAGCCAATCCCGACAATTCCTGCACGTCCTGAAACATCACGGTGCCCAGCGCGGCGATGACCTTCCCGTCCTTCATGATCGGAATGCGGGTGGCAATCATGTTTTGTCCTTTTATTCGATGAATTTCCGCAATTTCAGGCTTGCCCTGCTGCGCCACGATGTGCATCCGCGTGTTCTCGATCACCTCGGTGACGTGGCGGCCGACCACGTTGTCCACGCCCAAAAACTCACGATAACTTCGGTTCATGAGAAGGATCTTCCCGTCTGGATCCGTCACAACTATGGCTTCATACGCATTCTCGAAAACAGCTTCCAGCAGTTCGCCCATGGTTGAGGGATTCTGTTCCGTAAAAGAGCCCTCCCTTCTCCCGATACGTGTGTACTACCAGCCATTATAAAGCAGGTAACGGCAAGGTAGGTACTCCTTTTTCTGAGAAACCCCGGCCGCTGTTGATCGGGGCCCCAATGAACAGAGCCTGCCTCGTTTTTGTCGAGGCAGGCTCAATGCGCTGCGATGCTCAGGCAGCAGACGGATTACGACAGCCGCTTTATGATATTGCGGGCCATCCACACGCCGGCCGCACCGGCCTGGGCCAATCCGCGGGTGATGCCCGCGCCGTCGCCGCCGCAGAACAGCCCCTTGATTTCCGTCTCAAATTCGACCGTCAGCTTGGGACGGGCCGAGTAAAACTTCGCCTCCACCCCGTAGAACAGCGTGTGTTCCGACGAGATCCCCGGCGTTACCTTGTCCAGTGCTTCCACCATTTCGATCAGGCTTTTCATCGTGTTGTACGGCAGGACCAGACCGAGGTCGCCCGGCACCGCCTCTTTCAAGGTCGGCTCCAGAAAACCTTCCTTGATGCGCGTTTCCGTGGAGCGTCTGCCGCGCAGGATGTCCCCGTACTTTTGCACGATGACGCCGCCGTTGGACAGATCGTTGGCCCGTTTGCAGATTTCGCGGGCGTACTCGTTCGGTTTGTCAAACGGCTCGGTAAACTTGTGGGACACCAGCAGCGCAAAGTTGGTGTTGTTGGAGCCGAGCGCCGGATCCTTGTAGGAGTGGCCGTTGGCCGCCATCACCCCGCTGTGGTTTTCCACCACCACGTGGCCGGACGGGTTGCTGCAAAACGTGCGGACCCGCGTCCCCACCGACGTGTTGAAGATGAATTTTCCCTCGTACAGATGCTCGTTGATCTCCCGCATCACCACATCGGACGTCTCAACGCGCACGCCCACGTCCACCTGGTTGTTGTACATTTTCAGGCGGCGTTTTTTCAGGATGCTGGTCAGCCAGGCGGAACCGTCCCGCCCCGGTCCGATGATCACGTGGTCGCTGTGATACTCGTCCCCGTTCTTCAATACCACGCCGGTGACGCGATACCCGTCCTCTTCCTTCACCGTCAGGATATCCTCTACTTCCGTCTTGAACATCATGTCGATTCGCTCGTTCAGGTACTCGTAGATGGACTGCAGAATCTGCAGGTTTTGTTCCGTGCCCAGATGGCGCACCTGCGCACGCAGCAGTTTCAACCCGGCAGCGTACGCGCGCTGCTCGATGCTCTTGATCGTCTCCGTGGTCGGGTCGGTGATCGTCGTCGTCGCCCCGTGCTTCAGGTTGATCTGGTCCACGTACTTGATCAGTTCCAGCACCTGGGACGGACTGAGGTAATCGGTCATCCAGCCGCCAAACTCGGTGGTAATGTTGAATTTCCCGTCGCTGTATGCACCCGCTCCGCCAAATCCGCTGGTAATGGAGCAGGCGGGCAGACAGCCGGCGTACTCCTTTTTACCGGCCGGCGGCGGACACAGCTTGATCTTTTCCTCCAGGATCGGGCAACGCCTGGAGTAGATGTCGTGCCCTTTATCAATCAACAGCACTTTGGCGCCCGGCGCCTTCAGTGTGAACTCATAGCTGGCGAAAATTCCCGCAGGGCCCGCCCCTACGATGATGACATCGTATTTGTTCATGATCGCAACCTCCTCCGTATCGGACAATCCCTTGAAGAATCCCGTTCGCAGAACCGCTGCACAAAAAAATCCTGACCGACGAACGGGTATGTCAATGACACCCATTCGTAGCCAGGAATTTACGGTTCCTTGTAGAGACCCCCAAACCCTATTATTGAGGATATACGAATCGTGCGAAATGTATGCGTATGCGGTTTGACAACACTTTGCATAATAACGCACGATGTTAATCATGTCAACCACTTCGGTTAATTTTATTCGTGTTTCACGAAAAACAGGCGAATAACATGTACAAACACAGTCGTCAGACAACCAAAATCCGAACATTATCAGATGCTCATTTCATCAAGTATAATAGGACGCTGCATGTATAAAAAAAGCGGGATTGCTCCCGCTTTTTTCTTTCACTTATCCGGCTGTTACGACGCCATCGTGTTCTTTGCCTTGTCTTCCTGCCAGCATTCCACCTCAGACAGCCCAGGAATGTTGCTGGCACGGAAAACCGGATTTTGACCGGACTTCAATTGTTTCGTATAATCGTTCAATGCGGCGAACGCGACTTTTCCCAACAACGCGATCGCAACGAGATTCAACAGCGCCATGAACGCCATAAACAGGTCGGCCAGATCCCAGACGATGCTGATTTTCGCCACGGCCCCAAACATCACCATGCCGACCACAGCCAGGCGGTAGAGTGTCAACCAGGTTTTGTCGGTCTTGATGAACTCGATGTTGGTCTCCCCGTAATAGTAGTTGCCGATGACCGAACTGAAGGCAAACAGGAATACGATTAAAGCGACAAACACACTCGCCCATGCGCCCACATGCGTACTGAGCGCCGCTTGCGTCAGAGCGATGCCGTCCAGCCCCTCTGTCGTGTACATGCCGGACAGAAGCACGATAAACGCCGTCGCGCTGCAAACCACCAGCGTGTCGACAAACACGCCCAGCGCTTGAATCAGCCCTTGTTTGGCCGGGTGGGTCACATCAGCGGTGGCCGCAGCATTGGCCGCGCTCCCCATCCCCGCCTCATTGGAGAAGAGACCGCGCTTGATTCCCTGCATCAGCGCAGCGCCCATTCCGCCGCCGGCAACCTGTTCCAGGCCGAACGCAGATTTGACGATCAGGAGGAGAACGCCCGGCAGTTGGGTGATGTTGGTCACGACCACGTACAGCGCCACCAGGACGTACGCGCCCGCCATGAACGGGACGAGGAATTCGGCGACTTTTGCCACACGCTTGACACCGCCAAAGACGATGAAGCCCGTAATGGCCGCCAGAATCAGCCCCATCACGACAGGAGGAACGCCATACGCCGTCTGAAACGCCTGCGAAATCGTGTTGGCCTGCACGGCATTGAAGACGAGACCAAAGCAGAACGTGATCAGTATGGCGAACAGAATGCCCATCCAGCGCTTTTTCAGCCCTTTTTCCATGTAGTAGGCAGGGCCGCCGCGGAAGCCGTCTTTATCTTTCACTTTATAAATTTGCGCCAACGTGCTTTCCACAAAGGCGGACGCCGAACCGATCAGGGCGATCAGCCACATCCAGAACACCGCACCGGGGCCGCCGACGGAAATCGCCATGGCCACACCAGCGAGATTCCCGGTCCCGACCCGGGATGCGGTGCTGATACAGAATGCTTGAAAGGACGAGATGCTCCCCTTTTTCTTGTCCGTTGCGCCTTCTCCGAGGAGACGGAACATTTCGCCCGCCAATCGGAACTGTACAAACTTTGTACGTAAAGTAAAATAGATGCCTACCACAATCAACAAGGCGATCAAAATCTTGGACCAGAGCAAATCGTTTGTTACCGCAATCATTTTTTCTGATAATTCAAAAAGGAACGACACTAGACCAATCACCCCACAGCCTGAATATATGAATATATCAAAAGTTAATACAAAAGATAGTTTATCACAAAACTTTCAAAATGAAACCCTGCCAACATATATGTCGCGGCAAGGAAATTACTCCCACCACGACAACAAAAGAACACCCTGTCCTCACCGGACAGAGTGTTCGCTAGGCCGTAACCGGCAGATGCAGTTACGCCTCTTCCTTCAGCGCCTTCTCCAGAGCCGCGATAGCTTCCGCTTCGTCGGCACCGTCGGCAATCAGCGTAATTTCCTCGCCTTTGGCGACCGCCATGGACATAATGCCCATGATGCTTTTTCCGTTGGCTGTTTTTTCGTTTTTGACAATCTTGATCTCACTGGCAAAGGACGATGCCAGACGCACAAAATTGGCTGCCGGTCTCGCGTGCAGACCGTGCGGCAGCTCGACGACCACTTTCTTTTCGATCATGAATGTACACCTTCCTTACATGCTGTTTCCTGCAAAGGTTTTGCGAACAAATGCTTCCACTTCTTGCGACGTGCTCATCGACAAGATGGTGTCCGTGTAAGCCGCCGCTGCCTCCTTGGACAAGCGGCTGATCTGATAGCGTGCGGGCAGGATGCTGCCGGCGCTCATGCTGAACTCGTCCAGTCCCATGCCCAGCAGAATCGGGATGGCCACTGGATCGCCGGCCATTTCGCCGCACATGCCGACCCACTTGCCTTCCGCATGAGCTGCCTGGATGACGCGGTGGATCAGGCGCAGCACAGCGGGATGATAGGGCTGGTACAGGTAGGAGACGCGCTCGTTCATCCGGTCGGCCGCCATCGTGTACTGAATCAGATCGTTGGTGCCGATGCTGAAAAAGTCCACTTCCTTGGCAAACAGATCGGCGATCATCGCTGCCGCCGGAATCTCGATCATGATGCCCACTTCCAGCTGTTCCGATACGGCGATGCCCTTTTCAAGCAGGGCTTGTTTCTCTTCTTCCAGCACCGCTTTGGCCTGCCGGAACTCTTCCAGGGTGGCAATCATCGGGAACATGATTTTCAGATTGCCGTAAGCGCTTGCCCGCAGCAGAGCGCGAAGCTGTGTCCGGAACAGGTCCTGCTGCTCCAGGCAGAGGCGAATGGCGCGGAATCCCAGGAACGGGTTCATCTCTTGCGGCAGGTTCATGTAGGACAAATGCTTGTCCCCGCCGATGTCAAGGGTGCGGATCACGACGGGCTTTTCACCCATTTGCTCCAGCACCTGCTTGTAGGCCTGGAACTGCTCGTCCTCCGACGGGAAATCATCCCGCCCCATGTAGAGGAATTCCGTGCGGAACAGCCCGACGCCTTCCGCTCCGTTCTCCAGAGCACCGGCCAGATCCTGCACACTGCCGATGTTGGCGGCCAGCTCGACGTGAACGCCGTCCTGGCTGGTGGTAGCGGTATGAACCAGTTTGGCCAGCTCGCTCTTTTGCCGCTCGTACTCAGCCTGTTTCTTCCGGTATGTTTCGATCTCTTCCGGCGTGGGGTCGATGATGACAAGTCCTTCATGCCCGTCCAGAATGATCGTCACCCCGGCTGCTGCTTCCTTGGTTACGTCCTTCGTCCCTACCACCGCAGGGATTTCCAACGAGCGGGCCATGATGGCGGAGTGGGAGGTACGGCCTCCGATGTCCGTGACAAAGCCTTTGACATAGCGGCGATCCAATTGGGCGGTATCCGACGGCGTCAGGTCCTCCGCCACGATAATTACCTCTTCCGCCAGATCGCTCGGCGCCGCAAACTTCACGCCCAGCAAATGGCTGAGTACTCGCTTGGTCACGTCGCGAATATCCGCCGCCCGCTCTTTCATGTACTCGTTGTCCATCTGCTCAAACAGCTCGATGAACATCTGCGCCGTCTCATGCAGCGCGCTCTCCGCATTTACTTTTTCCGCAGCAATTTTTCCCTTCACCGTCTCCACCAGTTCTGGATCTTCCAGGACCAGGAGATGGGCTTGGAAAATGGCCGCCTTGTCCGGCCCCATTTCCCTTTCTGCGCGCTCGCTGATCTCCTGCAGTTCTGCCTTCGCCTGTTCCAGAGCATCCGTCAACCGTTTGATTTCGCTCGACGGGTCCTCGATCGAGACCGTTTCGATTTGCAGGTGGGAATTGGTGAGCACAAACGCCTTGCCAATCGCCACACCGGACGATGCGGCAACGCCTACAATTGTTTTGGACACTTGCCCTCTCCTCCTCTCTTAGTTTGTCTTTCTTCTGGCCTGCAACTCCCGGGCGTGGTTCATCACGATGGAAAAGAGGGCGTGATTCACGCGAATGCCGGTATACGTCTTGAGAACGTGTTCCAGTCCGAACTGCTTGATCTCTTCCGTCAATTGGACCGCCTCGGGATCTTCCCGGAAATCAAACAGCAGCGCGGCTGCGATCCCCAGCCCCAGGTGCTCCGGCACGATTCCGTAATCGAAGCACTGCATTGCCGGACCAACCAGCCGGTCTTGCGGCGCCAGTTTGCGAATGGGCGAACGTCCCACGCGCGTCACCTGGTCGGTGATGTACGGGTTGGCAAAACGGCCAAGAATCTTTTCCACGTACGCCTCATGCTGACCCTTGTCAAAGCCGTGTTTGGCGACCAGAAGCGCTCCTGTCTCCTGCAGGGCCTGCCGCGTCGCGCGAAGAATCTCGTCGTCCCGAATCGCTTCATCAATGGCGGCATACCCCATTTGAAAGCCCAGATAGGCAATTACTGCATGCCCCGTATTTACAGTATACAACTTTCTCTCAATGTAGGGGGTCAAGTCATTTACATACGTGACACCTTCGATTTGCGGGATGTCCCCGATGATGCGCGATTGATCGACAGCCCATTCGAAAAACGGCTCCACTGTCACCAGCAGCTTGTCTTCGTGTTTTTGCAGCGGCACGATGCGGTCGACGGCCGCGTTGGGGAAGCCGACCAGCTCCTGTGCCTTTTCCCGGGCTATATCATCCAGCTTTGCGAACACGTGGGTTTTCAGCTGCTCACTGCCGCCGATCATGTTTTCGCACGCGATGACGTTCAGCGGCCGATCGGATTGTGCGATCCGCCGGGTAATGCCCGCCGCGATGGCAGGAGCGATATGGGGCAGCACATTGGGCCCCACAGCCGTGGTGACCAGATCGGCCTTTGCGATCGCCTCGGCGACAGCCTCCGTATCCTGGCCGTGAATGGCGCGGACACCTTCCACGACGGAAACCGGTGTTCCTTCCATCGCCAGTTGCACCGAGTACGCTTTGCGGCTGTTGATCTCATCGACCAGCTCCTGATTGACATCAATGAAGCAGACCTCGTACCCAGCCTGGTGCAGCAGTTGACCGATAAAGCCTCTTCCGATGTTCCCCGCTCCAAAATGAACAGCCAGCATGATTACATCCCCTCTTCAAACAGCGTGATAATCTCTTCTGCCGTTTTCGCGTGAACAACACGGTTGACATTGGCCTCGTCGGAGCAAATTACCGCGATGTTGGACAGAAGCTCCAGGTGTTCGTCACCGACTGCGGCAATCCCGATCAGCAGATACGCCGTGTTTCCTTCCCCAAAATCGACGCCGTCCGGAATCTGCACGACGGAGATGCCGGTCGAGCGAATGGACTCTTTGGATTCGTTGGTGCCGTGCGGGATGGCCACGCCGCTTCCGATATAGGTGGTCACAATCTCTTCCCGCTCGAGCATCTTGTCCACATAGTCCGGCGTGACGTGACCCGCCTTCACCAGCAGCTCGCCAGCCAGGCGGATGGCTTCCGTCTTGTCAGCCACTTTTGCATTCAGCATGATTTTTTCTTTGGATACTACTTTGGTTGCCATACTCATGATTGCGTTCTCTCCATTCCTGTTTTTTTTCGACAAAACTGATAGAGTCCTTCTGCCAGACAGTCGGCGATCCGCTGCCGGTCGCCCGCTTCCAGCGCGTCGATCATCTCGTCCTCGATCAAAAGAGAGCTGACCTCGCTCAGCACTTCCAACCCTTCTTTTGCCACATCCCTTGGCCCCAGGAGCATCAGCAGGGTATGGATCGGCATCTCCCGCTCGTCCATCGCCTTCAGCAGGATCGGCTGGCAAAGCACATGCACGGTAAACGACGGCCGGACGACCTGTTCGTATTTGCCGTGAAACAGCGCCAGCGTCGTGCCCGGAATGCCCAAACCGCCCAGTCTTTCCCGCTGCAGGAGCTGCCGGACGACCGGCTCGGCTTCCCGGATCACGCCAAGCTGGACCAAATCACCGCAAATTTGATCCAGAAGCACCCGGATGTCATCGCTGTGATCTTCCAGCCGCCGCAGTTGAAACCCGTCGAGGAGTTGAACGGCATGTCCGGCGTACTGGTGCATCGCATTCAAGCGCTGCTTTGGTCCTTCCCCGTCCGCACGAACGGCCACTGCGGCGCGCGATGCGCGCGAGCGACTAAGGTTGTGCAGATGGTAGGCGATCTTCTGGATGTCCTCCTTTGGCAGCAGCGGGCTGACCACCACGTACTCGCTTGGGTCCATCGGCAAGGGGATGGTGGAAATGATGACGTCATATTCACTTTTGGGGATGCGCCCCACCTCGAACAACGAAAGATTCTGCAGGCTGACGATCTCCGGAATCTCTTTTTTGATCCGGGTGGCCAGAATCTTGGAAGAGCCGATCCCGCTGGAGCAGACGACCAGCGCCCGATAGCGCCGATGCGTCTGTGACGTCCGTTCCACGGCCGCGCCAATGTGCATCACCAGATAACCGATCTCTTCATCCGGTACATGCAGCTCGGGAAACACCTTCGAGACTGCCTCCCGGACAACCTGGAACAATTCCGGGTAATTGTCCCGGATCTGCTCCAGTATCGGATTGCGGATTTCCATCTGGCGCTTGAGCCGGTACAGCGCCGGCTCCATGTGCGTCAGCAGACCGTGAAACAGGGAGGAGTCATACCGCAGAGGAATCTGGAGCCGATCTTCGCAGAGCCGGATAAACCGCTGTGTCTTGGCCATCAGCTCCACATTTCCCGGCCAGTAGATGTCCTCATGGGAGCTGCGCAGTTTGGCTCCCCTCAGATGCATGGTGATGTACCCGATTTCTGCGGCAGGAATGTCCATCTGGAAGATGTGCGTCATCCGCTCCATGATTCTCTGCGCTGCCTCATACTCCGGCGTGCCCTGCAATTCGTGCAAGGTGTGTTCGTCAAAGTGGATGTTCTCTCCCTTTTCGATCCGCTCGACGGCGAGCGCGAGGTGAATCACCAGACCGATGTAGGCGCTGTCCGCCAGTGGGTACGGCAGGTCGTCATCCAGGCGCTTCAAGGCGTTTTCCACCTTGATCAGCTTTTCCTTGTCGACGAGCCCCAACAGGCGCTCCGAGATGGAGTCGATGTCGCGCAGCGATTTGTTCTGGATGTTTTCCTTGATCAGCCCGATCAGTTCGTGTTCATTCAAATGGTCCAGGATCAGCCGGCTGATCGCCTGCCGCTTGGCCGACTCGGAGCCCCGGATTTCCACGCCATAGCCCCGCTTGCGCACCAGCGACAGACCGTATTTGTCCAGCACGTCCTCCAGATCGTCCAGATCATGACTGATCGTGGCCGTCGTCACTTTCAGGTCGAGCGCAAGAGAGATCAGCTTGACCGGCTCTGTCGCCTCCAGCAGCGTGCACAAAATGATCACTTTCCGCTCTTCCGCGGTGTACTCGGTCGTCGTCAGGTCAAACAGCGCCAGGCGCAGCGCTTCCTTTTGCTCCGGCGAACCTTGCAGCTCCACGCCCAACCCCGACTTCCTCACCAGCTGCAGGCCGTGCTCGCGGACCGTCTCTTCCAGAGCGTCCAGTTCCCGGTGGATCGTCCGGGCGCTGACCCCGATCCGCTCGGCGATCGCGCCCACGGTGAGCCCCGGTCCGCCCTGCAGCAGCATCTCGAGGATCGTCCGTTGTCTCGAGGAAACACTCATCGTTCCATCCCCTTTTGTAAAAAGCCGGAAAACGCTAGTTTGCACTAGCGTTGATTCCGTTTACCCTAAACGTTTGACCAATTTCTCGTACTCCGGACTGTTCAGGAAGTTGTCGATGGAAATGTGTTCTGCATTTGGTGCCTTCAACTTGGCCCGTTCCGTCAGCGATTTGTGCGTGATGACAATGTCTGCGTCGTCCGGGATGTCGTTGATCGCCGTATTGATGACAGTGATGTCGATGCCTGCATCTTTGAACTTCTTGCGCAGGGACGCTGCCCCCATCGCGCTGGAACCCATGCCGGCATCGCAGGAAAAGACGACCTTCTTGATTTCTTTTTTCTCCGCCACCGCCGTGTCGGCTTGAGCTTCCTCTTGCTTTTTGCCTTTGAGCTGATGCATTTTTTCCGTCGCTTTTTCCAGCTCTTCTTCACTCTCGGCTTGCCCGCCCATTTTCAGCAGGAACGCTGCGATGAGGAAGGAGACGACGGTTGCCGCGACGACCCCGGTCAGGACCGGCAGCAGCCCACCCTTGGGTGCCATGGCGCTCAGTGCGAATACGCTGCCCGGCGATGGCGGCGCCACAAGGCCCGCGTTTAACAGTGTAAAGGTAAAGACACCGGTCATTCCGCCGCCAATGACGGCCAGCAGCAGGCGCGGATTCATCAGGATGTACGGGAAGTAAATCTCGTGAATGCCGCCCAGGAAGTGGATGATCGCCGCACCGGGCGCCGATTGTTTCGCCGTGCCTCTGCCCACCAGCCAGTAGGCCAGCAGGATGCCAAGACCCGGTCCCGGGTTGGTCTCCAGCAGGAAGAAAATCGACTGTCCGGCCTTCGCCGCCTGATCCAGTCCGATCGGGCTGAGAATGCCGTGGTTGATCGCGTTGTTCAGGAACAGGATCTTGGCCGGTTCGATCAGGATGCTGGCCAAGGGCAGCAGTCCGGCATCCACAATCGCTTGTACGCCGGAAGCAAGCGCTTTGCTCAAGCTGGCTACGACCGGCCCGATCGCGTTGAACGCCAGCAGCGTCAACAACCCGCCGACGATACCGGCAGAGAAGTTGTTGACCAGCATCTCAAAGCCGGAGCGCACTTTCCCTTCGATCAACTGGTCCAGCTTTTTCATGACCCAGCCGCCAAGCGGCCCCATGATCATGGCACCCAGAAACATCGGGATGTCGGCACCCACGACGACACCCATGGTAGCGACCGCACCAACGACGCCACCACGCACGTCGTGAATCATCTTGCCGCCCGTGTAACCGATCAACAGCGGCAGCAGATAGGTAATCATCGGGCCAACCAGTTTGGCCATATGTTCATTGGGCAGCCAGCCCGTCGGAATAAACAGCGCCGTAATCAAGCCCCAGGCGATAAACGCGCCAATGTTGGGCATGACCATGCCGCTTAAAAAACGCCCAAACTTCTGCACAGAGACGCGAAGTCCGCTCTCCATCTTGCTGCATCCCCCTTCTTTTTTCTCTATATTGTTGACAAAATTTAATTGTACGACTCCTAATACAAATATAAAGCGTTTACATTCCGGTCTCAACAAAATGAAAGTGGGCATTTGTCCATTAAGTTGTTGACAAAAGTTAATAGTCTGACTTGGCATTTTCTGGTTGACAACATAGGATTGCGCCTGTATATTTTAAATAACAAAATATTTTGAATATTTGTGGCGGAGATGACGGAGATTCACAATATTCCCTTGCGTGTCAAACGCTTGTTGGAGTATGTGAATCTTTTTTATGCTCCGCTGCCGGCAACACACACTGAAACAGGGGGAATGCGAATGAAAAAGGTATTGTCGTCTCTCGTGCTGCTTCTTACGTTGAGCTGCGGACTGGGGTACACCAGCACCAGCCATGCCCAGGAACAAAAGCTGGTGATCGCCCATCGCGGCGCCAGCGGCTATCTGCCGGAGCACACGCTGGAAGCGAAGGCGATGGCATATGCCATGGGGGCTGATTACATCGAACAGGACGTCGTCATGACAAAGGATGACAGGCTCGTCATCCTGCACGACCACTATCTGGACAGGGTGACCAACGTGGCTGAGGTCTATCCGGACAGAAAGCGGGCGGACGGACGGTATTACGTCATTGATTTTACGCTGGACGAAATCAAGCGTCTGCGTGTGACGGAAGGCTTCGACCTCAAAAACGGTGCACAGGTTCCCAATTACGAAGGGCGCTTTCCGATGTGGAAATCCTCGTTTCAGATCAGTACGCTGGAAGAAGAAATCGAGCTGATCCAGGGGTTGAACAAGAGCACGGGTAGAAACGTCGGTATTTACCCGGAAATCAAAGCCCCGTGGTTCCACCGGCATGAAGGCAAGGACATCAGTCTCGCCGTGCTGAAGGTGCTGAAATCGTACGGATACGACAGCCGCGACGACAAGGTCTACGTGCAGTGTTTTGACCCGAATGAAACCAAGCGCATTCACGACGAGCTCCTCCCCAAGCTGCAGATGGACGTAAAGCTGGTGCAGTTGATGGCCGTGAACGACTGGAACGAAACGATGGTTTATCAAAACGGCAAGGCCGTCCCTTATGATTACGACTGGATGTTTCAACCAGGGGCAATGAAGAAGATCGCCGAGTACGCGGACGGCGTCGGGCCGTGGTGGCCGATGGTCATCCGGGAAGATTCAACGCGGGATCGCCTGAACATCACCAATCTGGTCAAAGAAGCCCACGCCGCCGGACTGGAGGTGCATCCCTACACGTTCCGCCTGGACGACGGGCAAATCCCCGCCTTTGCGGCCAGCTTTGAAGAACTGCTCGACCTGTTCTACTTTACTGCCGATGTCGACGGCGTCTTTACCGACTTCCCTGACCGGGCCGTCCAGTTTTTACGCAGGGCTGAATTCCGGGCAAACGGGTACAGTCAAAACTGACCAGGCCCGGCGAAATGCGGGGAGCGTTGCGATTCCCGTGGCGCTTCCCCCTGACCGCCCGTATCGGAAAAATCGGGCAACGATTGAACCGCACACTCAAGCAATGATATAATTCAAATTGTCCTGGCGGCTGATAAAACCAAGATGGAGGACACTCATACATGTTGCGTTACACAGGCATCTATTTCATTCGGATTCGGTAATGGAAGGTACAGAACATGTAGGCTCGGCCAACATTTGACAATGGGTCGGGTTTATTTGTGCTGTACCTTTATTCATTCCCGATTACGAATGAATGAGGTGCTTTTTTGTGTCCAAAAACAGCCGAATATCGCAAAAAAACGGGAACCGAGGAACGCAAGGGACAGGCAAATACGGTCCCAACAGTTCCGGCCAACATTTGATTTGCAGCAAACGACTGGTTCGCCGCATGATCCAGCTCGCTGAAACCAAGCCGCACTCCCTTGTGCTGGACATCGGCGCCGGAACCGGTGCCATTACGATGCCGCTGGCACAGGAAGGGTTGCGGGTACTGGCAATTGAGAACGACCCGGCATTCGCAGAAAAGCTGCGGAAGAAATGCGGTGAAGCCGACCATATACGGATCATTGAAAACGATGTGCTGAAGTGTACGCTGCCCAGGGAGCCGTTCGTGGTGGTTTCCAACATCCCCTTTTCCATTACGACTCCCATTCTCGGAAAACTGATGGATCAGCCGGCAATGCCGTTCCAACGTGCCGTGCTGATCGTCGAATACGGGGCGGCTCGCCGGTTTACGGCTGATCCGATCACCAACCCGCGGATTCTGGGTTGGCGCATGTGGTTTGATATCACCTTCGTGCAAACCGTTTCTTCCGTTCATTTTTCACCTCCGCCTCGGGTGAATGCGGCCATTTTGCTGATCAGCAGAAAAAGCAGGCCGCCTGTGGCGATCGGGGAACATCGCCGCTTTATGGGGCTGGCCCTGCATGCCCTGCGCTCTCCGTACATGCCCGTGCGCGAGGCCTTGAGCGGCATATTCACGGTTCCCCAAATCACGCGTTTGACGAGAAATCTGGGAATCGATCGGAACGAGCCGATCTGCTCGTTGAATGAAACGCAGTGGGCCCTCACGTATGATGCCATGCGACATTATGTGGACCCGCACCGCTGGCCGAGGGTACCTAAAGCGGGGTGGACCACATGAAAAAAATCGAGCAGGCCGCCCGCCTCTTTCGGCAGCACAGTGAGATGTTCAGGTGTCCCCTGTGCAGCGCCGGCATGAATATGAACGAGTCCAACAGTTTGATCTGTACGAACCGTCACTGCTTTGACCTCTCCAAACACGGATATATTCACTTGCTGTCACGAACGGCAAGACCGTCGAAATACGGCAAAGCGGTGTTCGAATCCAGACAGGCGATGTGCCGAAACGGTTTCTTTGACGAAGTAATCGAGCAGATCCGGGACATCGTCAGCCGTGAAACCAAAGACACCCGCACCCTCCGCATACTGGACGTCGGGTGCGGGGAAGGCTCCCACCTGGCTGGTTTGACAACAAGCCTGGGTATGACGGCGGAACGAGCGATCGTGGGGGTCGGCATGGATCTTTCCAAAGACGGGATACATCTCGCTGCGAAGGAGTATCCCGGCCTGATCTGGTGCGTGGCCGATCTGGCGCGTAGTCCCTTCGCGGACAAGCAGTTCGACGTCATCCTGAACATCCTCTCCCCGTCCAACTATACGGAATTTACCCGGATGCTTCGCGATGACGGTCTCCTGATCAAGGTGGTTCCCGGCCCCGGCTACCTCCAGGAATTGCGAGCGCTGTTCTACGAGCAGACAGACCGGCATGCCTATTCCAACGACCATGTGGTCAGCCATTTCCGGTCGCACTTCCCCCTGGTTCAGACCTTTCACATTCGCTGCGGCAAACGGCTGGATCAAACAAGCCTGACGCACCTGATTCACATGACGCCCCTCTCCTGGGGCACGGCGGAAGAAAATCTGGAAAAGGCGCTTCATGCAGGCATTTCCTATGTGACCGTCGATATCGAGGTGCTGGTGGGTAAAAAACAATAACCATAGGCATGTGATAAAGAAACGGCCCGGATGGCACGATCATCCGGGCCGTTTTTTCATACAAAAGTGGGCATGTTCCTCGCGATGGAACATGCCCTCTTTTCTTCGTGTCATGGTAATGGGAGCCGGGTGCTACTCGACCCATTTTTTGTACAGCTCGTCAAATTTGCCCTGCAGCTTCATTTCGTCGAGCCATACGTCCAGGTAGCTGGCGAAGATGAAGTCGCCGCGCCGGATCATGTAAGCTTTTTCGCTTTTGGTGAACGGATCGTTCACGCGGGCGGCGTACAGACGCGGATCGTTTTTCGCGTACACAATCGCTTCAAAGGTGTCGGTGATCATGACGTCGTAGGTGCCGTTGGCCACCAGACCCGGGATGTCGAGGTTGTTTTGCACCACGGTTACATTTGCATTCGGCAGATATTCACGCACGAAACTTTCGTTGGTTCCACCCGGGTTGACGCCGATGCGGACGTTCGGTTTGTTGATGTCCTCGATGGTTTTGTACTTGTCCTTGTCTTCCGCGCGGATGAGCGGCACTTTGCCGAACTGCACGTACCCCTCGCTCAAGTGGGCAGTTTTCTGTCTGTCGGTGTTGCGGGTCACGCCGCCCACGGCAATGTCAAACTTGTCGGCGAGCAGATCGTTCATCAGTGTCGGCCAGGAAGTTTGCACAAAGCGGGCTTCCACGCCCAGGCTTTTGGCGAACTCTTTCATCGCGTCGATGTCGTACCCTTCGTATTGGCCTGTTTTCGGGTTGAGATATGTAAACGGCTTGTAATCTCCGGTGGTTCCGATGCGGATGTACCCTCTCGCGATGATTTCATCCAGCCGGGATTCGAATTTTTTCTTGGCTTCCTGCTTTGCGGCGCTATCCGCGACGGTCGCCGCCGGTTGGGCCTGTTGGGCACCTGCGGCGGTCACATAAGCGGCCAAGCCCGTTCCCGCCAGGGAAACCGCCACTGTTCCTGCAATCAGCATGCTTTTCCATTTTTTCATTGTCGTTCTCCTCCCTTGTAGCCGTTTTGTCAGTTTCTCTTGTCGATCTTGCTTTGCGGGCTGTCAAGCAGGGGCTCTCCCCTCCCTACATGTTTTGTTACTTTTTTCCGTGTTAAAATATGCGAAAAGATTAACACAAATTGAAAAATGAAGGCCAGCCTCCCCGCCGACGCGGAAGGTCGGGACCATTTCGTAAGAATTTTGTAAGGATTTCCCAAGGTGATTTGTAAAACATTCTCGGTAAGATAGAAGTGGCTCAGGTACACGACACATTTAACCAAGCAAGACGGGTGATGATCATGCCAACGTACAATGTCCTGGTCGTGGACGACGAAGCGGAAATCCGGGACGCAATCGAAATCTATCTGAAAAACGAAGACATCCGTGTGCTGAAAGCAGGAAACGGGCAGGAGGCCCTGGCGGTTTTGGAGCAGGAAGAGGTTCATCTGATCATCCTGGACATCATGATGCCGGAGATGGACGGGATCAAAACGACGTTTGCCATTCGGGAGAGCAAAAACATCCCGATCATCATGCTGTCGGCCAAATCGGAAGACACCGACAAGATTCTGGGGCTGACCGTCGGTGCCGACGATTACGTGACCAAACCGTTCAATCCGCTGGAGCTTGTCGCCCGGGTGAAATCGCAGTTGCGGCGTTACACCCAACTGGGCAACTACATCGCCAGTGAAGATGAAATCCGGGTGCGGGGACTCGTCTTGAACAAGCGGGAAAAAACCGTGTACGTGGACGGCGAGGAAACAAGGCTTACCCCTACGGAATACAAGATTATGGAGCTATTGATGGAGAATCGGGGCAGGGTCTTTTCGATCGAAGAGATTTACGAAAAAGTGTGGAAGGAGCCGTGCCTGAACGCGGATAACACGGTAGCCGTGCACGTGAGAAGAATTCGCGAAAAAATCGAGATCAACCCGAAAGAACCTCAATATCTCAAGGTGGTGTGGGGCATTGGCTACAAGATTGAAAAATAAATACGGGCCGGTCATCGCGCTGGTCCTGCTTGTCCACCTGTCGGCTCTGGCCTTGCTGGCGACCGCAGATGTGATTCGGCACCGCGAATACCTGGACAAGGATTACTACTTTCGCAGCCCGTCTTTTCACCAGGAACTGGCGGAGGTCGTTCACCTGGCCATCATGGTTCATTTCAAGGAGAAGAATGATCCCTATCTGATCGAAACGGAAGAGGCGGGCACCAAAACGCCGGAGCAAATCCGCGAGACGTTTGCGGCCGATCTCCGGGAGAAAGAAGCGGAAATTGCAGAACGATATGCAGCCGACATCATGGAGGCAGAGCGCAGCGGCAATCACGCCGAAGCCGGCAGACTCGCGCAGGCGCGCGATCAGGAACTGGCCCGAGTGAAGCAGGAACTTCAACAGCAGATGGATGAGCAGATCAAGTCATGGGAAGCGGCCCGGGATCGAGCATATGAACAGGCGAAAAACGCGTTGGCCGCACAAGGCGACACGATCAAATACTACATCAACGATCGGAATACGGGCAAAGTCTACACCAACCATTCCTCCGACCTCAACATCATCCGGGACCTGCAAAAAAAGGCGGCTTACTCGATTCATTTCCCGCTGGCTTCGCCGAAAAATTGGTCGATACAGCAGGCGAATGAATTCTTTCTCACCAACAATCTCGAAGGGTATTTCATTATCCCCCAGGCAGCCGCGGGGTACTCACGTTTTCAAGACGATTACACCTATGCGCTCGGCATACGGGAGCGACTGCTGAACGAATGTATCCTGTTGGTCGTAAGTGTTATCACGGCAGTTGGACTCTTCGTTTATCTGCGGAAGCGCAGTCCGTGGGATTTCCCGCTTGTCGACAGATGCGCCTCCTTGTTGCGGCGGGTTCCCCTCGATGCAAGAGTTGCGACAGTTCTCACGGTCGGGCTGGTCACACTGAGCTGGGTCAGGGACGAATCGTTCTTCTATTTTCCCATCGGCCTGAAACATGTGACAACGCTTTCCTTTACGGCGGCATGCATCGCCTATCTGGGGATCAACGCAAGCGAGGCATGGCGTTTAATCAACGACCACACGCTCATTCGGCAGCAGTGGGAGTCCAGCTTGTATCGCAAATTCCGCACGCTACTGGCTGAGAGCTTCGCCAATCGATCCGTATTTTTCAAGGCCAGCCTCATCTTTGTGCTGACGATCGGCCTGGGGACGGGCATGGGTTTTGTTCTGACTAGCCTTTATTATGGATCGAAGCGGCTGTTTTTGATGGGGGCAAGCTGTACGCTGCTGTGCCTTCTATTCGTGCTGCCGTACATCCTCAGCCGGGTCGCCCTGCTGAACAACATTCTCCGGGGAGCGGACGAAATGGCCGCCGGCAATCTGGATTCTCTCATCGCAGAGCGCGGCAAAGGGAATCTCGCCCATCTGGCCCGCTGCCTGAACAACATCAAGCTGGGACTGCGCCACGCCCTGGAAAGTCAGATGAAGAGCGAGCGCCTCAAAACGGAGCTGATCAGCAACGTTTCGCACGATTTGAAAACGCCGCTCACTTCCATCATCAACTACGTGAATCTGCTGAAACGCCCCGATCTGTCGCCGGAAGAGGTCAGCAGCTACATCGATGTGCTGGAACGCAAAACCCACAGGCTGAAGGTGCTGATCGACGACCTCTTTGAAGCATCCAAAATGGCAAGCGGGTCCGTCGAGCTGCATATGGAGCGCGTCAATGTGGCCGCCCTGCTCAATCAGGCCCTGGCGGAGTTTAACGATGCCATTACCGAATCCTCGTTGACGTTCCGGGTCCAGACGGAAAAGCCGCACATCCACGCGCTGGCCGACGGGAAAAAAACCTGGCGAGTCTTTGAAAATCTCATCACCAACGTCCTGAAGTACGCGCTGCCCCACACCAGGGTCTACATTTCGCTGACCGAACAGGAGAACAGCGTCGTGCTGACGATGAAAAACATCTCCGCCTACGAGATTGATTTTGACCCGGACGAACTGTTTGAACGCTTCAAACGAGGCGACCAATCGCGCCACACGGAGGGCTCCGGTCTGGGACTGGCCATCGCCAAAAGCATCATGGAACTGCAGGGAGGGCGGCTGGCCATCGAGCTGGACGGCGATCTGTTCAAAGTGATCGTCGAGTTTCAAAAGGCGTAACGAAGGGGGCACCTGGAATGCCCCCTGCTTGCTATTCTTTCGGATGAATCATGTTCTCCGGCCGAACGATCCGGTCGAACTCCTCCGCCGACAACAGCCCGCTTTTGACCGCCGCCTCCCGCAGCGTGATCCCTTCCTGATGAGCCAGCTTTGCGATTGTCGCCGCCTTTTCGTAGCCGATGTGCGGATTCAGCGCGGTGACCAGCATGAGCGAGCGTTCCAGATTCCGTTCGATCACCGGCCGGTTCGGTTTGATGCCGACTGCGCAGTTGTCGCAAAACGAACGCATGGCGTCAGCCAGCAGCCGGGCCGATTGCAGGAAATTGTAGATGATCACCGGCTTGAACACGTTCAGCTCAAAGTTGCCCTGGCTGGCGGCAAATCCGATCGCCGCGTCGTTGCCCATCACCTGGCAGACGACCATCGTGAGCGCTTCGCTCTGCGTCGGATTCACCTTGCCGGGCATGATGGAGCTGCCCGGCTCATTGGCCGGAATCGTGATCTCGCCGATGCCGGAGCGCGGACCGCTGGCCAGCCACCTGACGTCGTTGGCGATTTTCATCAGATCGGCGGCAAGCGCTTTGAACGCGCCGTGGACGTGAACCAGCTCATCGTGGCTGGTCAAGGCGTGGAACTTGTTGACCGCGGAGACAAAGCGCTTCCCCGTCAGCCTGCTGATCTCTTCCGCCACCATTTCGCCGAACCGGGGATGAGCGTTGATGCCGGTGCCGACGGCCGTGCCGCCGATCGCCAGCTCCCGGAGGTATTCCGCGCTCTCCGTGATCATCCGTTCGCTTTTTTCCAGCATGCGGTGCCAGCCGCTGATCTCCTGTCCCAGCGTCAGCGGGGTGGCGTCCTGCAGATGGGTGCGGCCGATCTTGATCACGTCCCGGTACTCCTCGCTCTTCTGGCGCAGCGTTTCCTTGAGGGCGGCCAGAGCGGGCAGCACCTGGTCTTCGACGGCGATCAGCCCGGCGACGTGCATCGCCGTCGGAAACGTGTCATTGGAGCTTTGCGCCTTGTTGACATCGTCGTTGGGATGGACCCGCAGCGCGCTTCCCTGCCGCTCCAGAAGCTGGTTGGCCCGGTTGGCGATCACTTCGTTCACGTTCATGTTGGACTGCGTGCCGCTGCCGGTCTGCCACACCACCAGGGGAAAATGCTCGTCCCACTTCCCCTGCAGCACCTCATCGGCCGCCGCCGCGATGGCCTCCGCCTTCTCGCTGTCCAGTTTGCCCAGCCGCTGATTGACCAAAGCCGCGCTTTTCTTCAATACGGCAAACACCCGAATGATCTCCCGGGGCATCCGTTCCGTGCCGATCCGGAAGTTCTGGTAGCTGCGCTGCGTCTGCGCCCCCCACAGTTTGTCCGCGGGCACCCTCATTTCTCCCAGGGTATCCCTTTCGATTCTGTACGCCATGCCGCTTCCTCCTTCATGGAATATGCACAGTATATGATGTCCAACGCGCCTTTTTTCACATGTTGCTGTTCTTCATGCCTGCCCGAAATCTTCCGTCTCCCCCGCTACTTCATTACAGTATAATAAGCATAGACGAATGACAGGAGACTTTCGCAATGATGATCCTGATTTTGCTGGCCATCTGGGCCTTCGGGTTATTTGTCCTCTTCACCGATCCGAAAAGCACTTACGCCCGCTGGGGGAGCGCTACAGCGTTTGTCGGGGGAGGCGGCTTTTTCTCCGCCGTGATCGACGAGACGCTGTTTCCCCTGTTGCAGGACTATGCGGCCCGCTATCCGGCACTGGCAGCTTTGCTGCTGTTCACCAGCCGAAGTGCCTCCTTTCTCTGTCAGGTGGGGCTGCCGTACACGTACCTCATGTTTGCCGTCCACTCCGGTGATTGGTTCACGCGCAAGACGAAGCGGCTGATTCAGTACGCCGCCCTCGTGCCCCCGCTGGTCATGTGGGCGATCACGCCGATCTACCCGGTGCTGGCGTTTAACTACTGGATCATGGTCGCCTGGGTCTTTCCCTATTTCATCGCAGCGAGTCTGATGCTCGTGCTGCTGTACCTAAAGGAAAAAGACCCGCTCGTCAAAAAGAGCCGTCTGTTTACCAACATACTCGTCATCATTCCCCTGCTGCTCGTGTTCATCCTGATCTACGTGATGCGGACGCAAAACCTGTACGACGCCTGGCGGTACAACACCCTGGTCGTTGGAATTCAGTTTTTTCTGATACTGTTCATCAGCGTAAAGTACGGGTTTCTCGGCGTGAAGCTGCGCGTGGAGAAGCGCCGCCTGGACAGCACGCTGCGGGCGATGACCTCCGGGGCGCAGATCGTCAACCACACGATCAAGAACGAAGTGGGCAAAATTCTGCTCTACGCCGACCGGATCCAAACCCGCGCCGCCGAGACCAACCAGCCGGCTCTGATGGAAGACGCGCGGATTTTGTCCCAATCGGCCCAGCATATATTAAATATGGCCAACCGGATTCAGGGACAACTGCAGGACATCGTGCTGCGCGAGGAAACGGTGAACCCCAGCGAAGTGATTGCCCAGGTGCTGCACACGCTAAAGCCTGGTGCCGACGAGCAGCACGTCCAGATCGTCACCGAGCTGGACGAAACACTGCGGCTCACTTGTGATCGCGTACAGCTTCGGGAGATTCTCACCAACCTCTGCATGAATGCCCTGGAGGCGATGAAAGCGGGCGGCACACTCACGCTGCAATTGTTCTTGTCCAACAAACATTTGGTCATCGCGGTGGCCGACACGGGCGTGGGAATTGCCCAGGAGCACCTGCCCTACGTGTTTGACCCGTTTTTTTCCACCAAGAAGACCGGCCAAAACTTCGGCCTGGGGCTGTCCTACTGCTACAACGTAATGCAGAAGCACCAGGGCATGATGGAGATATACAGCGTCAAGAACCAAGGTACGACCGTGTTTTTGTTCTTCCCGCGCAGACGTGTCGCGCGAGCCGGAAGAGCGGAGGCTCACTAGGGGGGTAAACAACCATGGAAAAAATTCGCGTGTTTCTCGTGGAAGACGACCCGGCCTGGCGAACAGGCCTGGCTGATTATCTCAACCGGCAGGACGACATCACTGTCGTCGGCGAAGCCGGGTCCAGAGAAGAGGCGATCGAGCGCTTTAAAAACTGCGAAGCCGACGTGGTCCTGATGGACATCAATTTGAGCGACAACAATCTCGACGGCATCGACACCGCACTTGCCTTCGCCGACATGCGGGAAGACTGCTGCATCATCATGCTGACATCCCTGACGGCGCAGGACGTGATTGTGGAATCCTTTTCCGCAGGTGCCGTCAATTACATCAGCAAGGCAAACTTTGACGAGATCCCCGATGCCATCCGGGCGGCCCACCACCGCCAATCGGCGATCCACCCCACCGCTGCCGCCGCATTGCGCAGCGAGTTTCTGCGCTTGAAACAGGATGAGGCCCAAAAGCTGCTCTCTCCGGCGGAGAAAGACATCCTGCGGCTGATCGACCAAGGCCGCACCCAGTCCCAGATTGAACAAACCCTGCACATTACCAGACGGACGATCAAAAATCACATCAACCGCATTTTAAAAAAAATGGGCGTCAAAACCAGCAAGGAAGCGGCCGCCAAAGCGAAACAGAAAAAGATGATCTGAGACGTTTCCACAATGTCCCAGCAGGTGTTATGACCAGGTACCAATGAAAGTTGGTACTTTTTTTGCCGGGGCCACTCCTTAGAATGAAAGCTAACAGCACTTATTTTTTCGTAAAGGTGTGGTCCGAAATGGCACTCATGTATCATTTGGTCAAGTGGATCCTGGTTCTCTGGTTCCGCCCCCGCTTCCGGGGCCTCGACAAACTGGACGTCTCGCGGCCTTGCATTATCATCCCCAACCACGTCTCGCTCCTGGACGCGGTTCTGCTGGCCTTTTTCTTGCCGTCCAGCACCACATTTGTCGCCAACACAGAAATCGCCAAAAGATTCTCATTTTTCCTTCGATTCCGCAAGCATGTCACAGTCGACCCGCTTAATCCGTACTCGATCCGTCACATGCTGCGGGTGCTCAAAAACGGGGAATCGCTGGTGATTTTCCCCGAAGGCCGGATTACCACCACCGGCGGCCTGATGAAAATCTACAGCGGCGTCGGCTACCTGGCCATGCGCACCGGTGCTCCCGTCTATCCCGTCATCATCCAGGGGCTGGAACGGTCGGTCTTCTCCTATCTGAAAGGCAAAGTGCGGATCGCCTGGTTCCCCAAAGTGACCATTACTGTCGGCACGCCGTTCACCTTGCACAAAAACGATCACGAATCGATGCGCGAGCAAAAGGCAGCGGCCAGCGACTTTATCCTGCGCACGCTGCAGACTGAGCTGTTCCAGGCGCGGATGAAGCAGGACATCAACCTGTTCGACGAGGCGCTGGAGGCATCCCGCATCCACGGTGCCCGGCAGGTGATCGCCAAGGATCTGACCACCTCCGTCAGCTATCGCACCTTGCTGGTCGCCAGCTACCTGCTCGGCGACAAGTGGAAGACGCTCCTGGCCGGCAAACAGTCCGTCGGCGTGCTCCTGCCCAACTCGGTCGGTCATCTGGTCACCCTGCTCTCCCTGTTCCGGGTCGGGATCACTCCCGCCATCCTGAACTTCTCGCTCGGCATCCGGTCGCTTGTAGACTGCTGCGAGACGGCAGGCATCGACACCGTCCTGACCTCCCGCGTGTTTATCGAAAAAGGGAAACTGGAGCATTTGATCCAGGGCCTTTCCGAGCGCGTCGCGATCATCTACCTGGAGGATGTGAAAGCCTCCGCGACCACCGGCAACAAGCTCACTGCCCTTTACCGCTACCTGACCCGCCAGCGGTCGCAGGCAGGCGCCAACGAACTGATCCTGTTCACCTCCGGCAGCGAAAGCAAACCGAAAGGCGTTGTCCTGACACACACCAATGTGTACGCCAATATCAAACAGGTGACCAGCGTGATCGACATCACCGCCCGCGACAAGATTTTCAACGCGCTGCCGATGTTTCACAGCTTTGGGCTGACGGCAGGCACCCTGCTTCCGGTCGTCGCCGGGGTCCCCGTCTTTCTGTACCCCAGCCCGCTGCATTACAAGGTGATCTCCGAACTGTGCTACGACCAGAATGCGACGATCCTGTTCGGCACTTCCACCTTCCTGGCCGGGTACGGCAAAGCCGCCCATCCCTACAACTTCTATTCGCTCCGCTACGTCTTTGCCGGTGCGGAGAAGCTGAAACCGGATGTACGGCAATTGTGGATGGAGAAATTCGGAGTGCGGATTTTTGAAGGCTACGGCGCGACGGAGACGTCTCCGATCCTGTCGCTCAATACGCCGCTGGCCAACAGGCCGGGCACCGTCGGACGGCTGCTGCCTGGCATCCAATCCCGTCTGGAGCCGGTGGAGGGCATCGCCCGCGGGGGTCATCTGCTGGTCAAAGGGCCCAATGTGATGAAAGGGTACCTGATCCACGGCAAGGGTTTCCTCCCGGCAGACGACTGGTACCCGACAGGCGATCTGGTGGAACAGGATGCCGACGGCTTTCTCACGATCCAGTCGCGGTTGAAACGCTTCGCCAAAATCGCCGGCGAGATGGTCTCGCTCAATCTGGTGGAAGAATTGGCCGCCCAGTGTTTCGGCCACTCCGAACTGGCCGCCATCGCCGTCAGCGACCCGCGCAGAGGCGAAAGAATCGTGCTGTACACGACGGACGAATCCGTGCGCATGGACCGGCTGCGAGCATACCTGGCGGAGAGGCAGTTCTCTCCCCTGCTGCTCCCATCCGCCGTGCAAGTCATCAAGCAGCTGCCGCTTCTGGGCAGCGGCAAAACCGATTACGTCACGCTGAAACAGTTTGCCGAACAAGGGAGGAACGCGTCGTGAAGACGAGATGGCAGCCGCTTCAAGCCCTGTATTTCACACAGTTTTTGTCCGCATTTGCCGACAACATGATTTTGTTCGTGATCGCCAATCTGCTGCGGGAGAACGGCTTTTCTCCCGCGATGCTCGCACTTGTCTCGATGTCGTTTTTCCCGCCGTACATCGTCCTCGCCCCGGTCGTCGGACCGTTTGCCGACAAGCACCCCAAATCAGTGGTGCTGGTGATCGGCAACCTGATCAAGGCGTTCGGCGTCCTGCTCTTGCTGGTGACCGACCACACCAGCATCCTGATGCTGATGCTCAGCTACTTCACGGTCGGGGTGGGCGCTGTCGTCTACTCTCCGGCCAAGTACGGGATTCTGCCGGAGCTGACGCATAGCGAAGACGAGCTGTTTCGCGCCAACGCACGAATCGAAGCGTACACGATCTTCGCCATATTGACCGGGATTGGCGGCGGAGGGGCGATCGCCTCAATGACGCCCCCATTGATCTCCTCGCTGATCTGCATGGTCCTGTACGTCTGTTCCGTGGCGCTGACGTTTTTCATCCCGCGCCTCCACGGCAATCCCCGGATTCGCTACGGCACGGAGGCGCGGCGGTTCTTCCACAACTTTCGCCAGTTGATGGGACGGCCTAAGACCAGCTTCTCCCTGATCGGCACCGGCGCGTTCTGGATGAGCTCAGCCGTGCTGCGGGTCGCGGTGCTGGCCTGGATTCCCGCCGCGCTCGGCATCCATCCGGAGAGCTTTTCCGTCTCGCTGATCCTGGCCACCACTTCGATCGGGATCATCTTTGGCGCGTTTCTCGCGCCCCGGCTGATCCCGCTGAACCGGTTCTACCGTTCAGTTGTCTACGGATTCGGCATGTTCCTGTTGATTCTGCTGTTCCCCTGGTTTCACGTCACGGCGATCGCCATCCTGTTCCTGCTAATGGTCGGCTTCATGGGCGGGGTGTTTATCGTCCCGATGAACACCGTGCTGCAGGAAGAAGGCAAAAAGGTCGTCGGTACAGGGCAGACGATTGCGATCCAAAATTTCGTCGAAAACATCCTGATGCTGGTCGGCTCCGGCATCTACTACGTCATCGTCTACTTCGGCGCCAGCGTATCCGCTGCAATCGTAGCACAGGGGGGCCTGCTGCTGATCTTTTTGCTCTATCTCTACGCACAGACCAGGCAGTTTGCCCGCGGCCGGGTGGAAAGCAGCCCGGGCCTGTGATGAAAAAAGCCGTGACGCGCTTCGTGTCACGGCTTCTTGCTGTGTTGAACTGCCGCAGCCGCTCAAGCAGCTGCGTCGGCTTTGACCGTCCGCCGCTGCATCAGGAGCAGCCGGCCGAACAAAAACACGGCGCCTGCGGCCAGTCCGGCGATCAGGCCAATCCAATACCCGAACGCGGCCAGGGAGGTGTAGTTGGCCAAGAGATAGCCCAGCGGCAGGCCAATCACCCAGTAGGAGACAAGCGCGGCGACGAACGGGACCGTCACGTCCTTGTACCCGCGCAGAATGCCCTGGATCGGTGCAGCCACTGCGTCCGACAAGAGAAACAAAATGGAGTACATCAAGAAATGCTGTGTAAGCTGAAGCACGTCCGGGTCGGTCGTGTAAAAACCGGCCACCTGTTGGCTAAACAGGAACAGCCCGACGGCGAACAAACTCGCCATCATCAGGGCGATGCCGATGCCCAGGAAGCTGTACTGGCGGGCGTCCCGGAATCGTTTGGCCCCCACTTCAAACCCGACCACGATCGTGAGCGACATGGAGATGCTCAGCGGCACCATGTAAATAAACGAAGCGAAGTTCATCGCCGCCTGGTGCGCCGCGATCGTAACCGTGTTGAATTGGCTCATCAGCAGCGTGACGGCGGCAAAAATGCTCACCTCGAAAAAGATCGAGAAGCCGATCGGCACGCCAAGCCGGAGCAGTTCTTTCCACGCCGGCAAGGACAAGCGGAACATCCGCGAAAACATCCTGTATTCGGTAAACGGCTGAACGCGATGCACCACGTACAAGCTGATCAGGGTGATGCACCAATAGGTGATGGCCGATGCCACCCCCGCACCGACGCCCCCGAGCCGGGGAAAACCGAACTTCCCGAAAATGAGCAGGTAGTTCAACGCGACGTTGATTGGCAGGGAAATCAGCGTAATGATCATCGTCACCCGCGTCATGCCGAGCGCGTCGATAAAACAGCGCAGCACCGTGTAGACAAACATGGGGACGATGCCAAACGACAGCGCAATCAGGTATCGCCTGGCAATCTCGCGTACGTCCGTCTCCAGGCTCATGCTGTTCAAAATCGGCTCAAGAACCAGCGCACCGCACAGGATGACAGCGACGCCGATCACGACGGACAAATAGAGCGCCTGTATGACTGTAAACGGCACCTGATCCTTCCGCATCGCCCCCACCAGTTGGGCCACCATCGGCGTCACCGCCAGCAGGATGCCGGTCAGCCCTGACTGGATCGGGACCCAGATGCTCGATCCGATCGCCACGCCCGCCAGGTCGACGGGACCGGCGTGGCCGGACATGATCGTATCAAAAAAGGTCATGGAAAACAGGGCCAACTGCGAGACCAGAATCGGCAGCAGCACGGACAGGAACTGACGCAATTTTTCTTGGAGCGTGTGCGTTTGATACATGATTTGTTCTCCTCCGAATACGGCAAATACAGCGAATGTGAATGATTCGTCCCGCTTTCACCCAAGAGATGCTCCGTCTATTCTACCATGTGATCTCGTTTGCGTCCGCATATGGATAACTTCGCGAGCACACAATATCACTGGAAACAACGACAAGGAGGGCAAACGATGAACGTACAACGGGCAAAAGAAATTGCCGCTTCCCCCGTCATGGCAAACGTGACCTGCGACGGCATTCCCGTCTACATCCAACATGTCGATGAGCAAAACGAAACGGCCCGCATCTATCCCCTGGGTGAGCCGGAGAAAGAACGGACAGTGCCGTTGGATAGCCTGATCGAGCACTAAGACAAGAAACGATCAAGAAACCTCCTGATAAAGGAGGTTTTTTACACCGTGCCCGGAGACAGTGTCCCTGTCTTCTCGCCCATTGACACCCGCTCTCCCTGCTGCAGCTGATACATGTGATAATAGCGGCCGCCCAGCTTCATCAGCGTCTCGTGGTCTCCCCGCTCCACGATTTCGCCCCGGTCCAGGACGAGAATCAGATCGGCATGTTTGATCGTCGACAGCCGATGGGCGATGATAAACGTCGTCCGCCCCTGTTTCACCACGTCCAGCGCCTCTTGAATAATCGCTTCTGTCTCCGTGTCAATGTTGGAAGTGGCTTCGTCAAGGATCAGGATGGCGGGATCAAATGCAAGCGCGCGGGCAAACGAGATGAGCTGCCGCTGTCCCGCCGACAGGGTGCTGCCTTTTTCCACTACGGGCTCGTCGATGCCGTTGGGCAAATGCTTGAGCAGGCGATCCGCTCCAATCTCGCTCAGCACCTGTTCCACCCGCTCCCGGGAGATGGCAGGATCACCAAGCGACACGTTGGACGCGATCGTTCCCGTAAACAGGAACGGGTCCTGCAGTACGATACCCATGTGCTCCCGCAGGGTCTGACGGGGTATCTCGCAAATGTCCCGATCGTCGATGGCAATGCGTCCGCGGCTAGCGTCGTAAAAACGAAAAAGCAGGTTCAGGATGGAGCTTTTCCCGGACCCCGTATGTCCGACCAGCGCCACCGTCTGTCCCGGCATCGCCTCAAACGAAATGCCCTTGAGCACGTACTCGTCATCCTTGTAGGCAAACCAGACGTCCTCGAAGGTCACTTTCCCCTTGAACCGCTCCATCCTGTCGTCCGAGACATCTTCGCCCTTCTCGTCCAGCAAGACGAATACCCGCTCTGCGGAGACAAGCGCGGTCTCCAGGTTGGGCAGCTGATTCACAATGCCGACAATCGGCTGAAACAGCCGGTTCAGATAATCGACAAACGCATACAGCACGCCAAGCGAGATCGCTCCCTCCACTCCGGAGATGGAGACACCGCCAAAATACCAGATCAGCGCCACAAAGGCGATCGTCCGAATCAACCCGACAAGATTGTGGCCGGTCAGGGCGTTTAAGCTGAGCAGCTTGCTGCGGTACGTGAAGTGGCGGGTATTGTGCTCCTCAAACTCCCGCTCTGTCTGTTTTTCCCGGCGAAACGCCTTAATCACCGCAATGCCCTGGATCGATTCGTTGATCATGGCGTTGATTTCGCTGAGGGTGGAGCGAATGACACGGTTGTACCGCTTGGCATACAGCCGGTAGACATACATCCACACCGCCAGCACGGGCACGATGAACAGGCAGATTGCCGCCAACCGGACATCCAGCACGAATAGCGCGGCAAACACCCCGATCATGTAAATTGAACCGGTGAAAAAGTTGGCCAATACCGACACGTACAGCTCTCGTATTGACTCGGTGTCGTTGGTGATCCGCGACACGACCTTCCCCGCCGGCAGATTGTCAAAATAGCGGATCGGCAGCCGGTGAATGTGAGCAAACACGTCCGTCCGCATTTTGCGGATGATGCGGTTGGCCGTGGCCTGCAGCAGGTACCGCTGACCGTAGCTGAACAGCGCTGACAAGACGACCAACCCGAAATAGAACTGGCAGAGGTGAAGCAGCCCGTTCATCTCCGGTCGGAAAAACATATACATCTCTCCGACCGTCAGCCTGCGTGCTTCGTAGGTCTGCCTTTGCTCCCCATTTGTAATCAGCAAGCGCCCGTCTTCCGTGATGGATCGATCACCGTCAAAAGCAAGCGGGCTTTCGACAAAATAGTAGTCCCGGTTCACCTGCAGGACCCTGACCTCCGCACCGCGCGGCTCGTCTGCTGCAAAGCGGTCCGCCCGTTTGTACAGCTTTTCGCCGTACGCGACCGCATACGCCCCTTCCGCTTTCGTTTCGTACCAGGGCTGCTCGATGCCGGAAATGTGCACATCGATCATCCGCTTGGCGATCAGCGGCCCGGCCAGATCCGTGCCCACGGCCACGGCGAGCATGAGCAGCGCCAGGATCAGCGAGGTCTTGAAATGCAGTGCGTATCGAATCAGCCGCCTGCCTGTTTTGGCCAGGCTGCCAGCAGTCCGGTCCATCTCCAAATCAAACGTTTTCCTCTCCATACTCACGTTTGGTTCACCCTGCTTCCGGTCAGTATTGCTTCCACCTGCTGGCGTTCAAACTGCTCTTTGTACCAGCCGTCTTGTTTCATAAGCTGATCGTGCGTCCCCCGCTCCACAATCCGTCCTTCGTCGAGCACCAGGATGAGATCGGCGTGTTGAACAGCGGAGAGCCGGTGCGCCGCGATGATCGTGGTTTTGCCGGCACGCGCTCGGCGGATGTTGGCGATGATCTCCGCCTCTGTCCGCGCGTCCACCGCCGACATCGCATCGTCCAGGATGAGAATGGGCGGATCGCTAATCAGCGCCCGTGCGATGGAGACCCGCTGTTTCTGTCCGCCCGAGAGCGCGACGCCTTTTTCCCCGACAAGCGTTTCCAACCCGTGCGGCAGGTAAGCCAAGTCCTTTTGAAACGCCGACGCCGCGATCGCCTCGTCCAACTGCTCCGCTGTCGCACCGCCACTGCCAAAAAGAATATTGTTTCTCACCGATCTTGAGAACAAAAACTGCTCCTGCGGCACATACCCGTACCACGATTTCAGCTGATCCATGTCAATCCGCTCGATCGGGATGCCGGAGATGGTGATCACCCCTTCTCCCGGCGGATATTCCCGCAGCAATTGCTTGATGAGCGTCGTTTTGCCGCTGCCAGTGCGTCCCACCAGCCCCAGCGTCTGTCCTTTTTCCAGGGTAAAGGTCACGTCCTCCAAATTGTTGACGGCAGACGTCGGATACCGAAATGTCACGTGCTTAAATTCGATTCGTTCGGGACGTTCCACCGCGATCGTCTCCTTTGGTTCGGGAACGTCAGGAGGACAGTTGAGCGTTTCACTGACCCGGTCCAGAGAGGCATTGCCGCGCTGCATGATGTTAATCATCTCGCCGATCGCGAACATCGGCCAAATCAGCATGCCCAGGTAAACGTTGAAGGCCACCAGACCGCCGATCGTCAATTCGTTGTGAAAGACCAGGGAGGCCCCGTACCCAAGCCCGATCAGGTAACTGGCCCCGACAAATATCTTGATCGTCGGCTCGAACAGGGCGTCGATCCTGGCCACGGCCAGATTCTTCTCCAGCACGTTCCGGGTCACATCGGCAAAATGCCTCTCTGCCGCCCGCTCCTGCACGTACGCCCGGATTACGCGAATGCCCGAGATCGTCTCCAGTACGCCGTCATTCATCTCGCCAAACGCATCCTGCGCCGCCGTAAACCGCGCATGCATCCATTTCCCGTAAAAACTGATCAGCACCGCCATGATCGGCATCGGCAATACAGCCGCCAGCGTCAGCTTCCAGGAGACAAACGAAACCATCGTCACCAGGAGCGTCGCCATCCACACCGTGGAGTCAATGAACGTCAAAATCCCAAAGCCGGCCGTCTGCGAAATCGCCTGCAGGTCGTTCGTTGCCCGGGCCATCAAGTCACCTGTACGGTTCCGTTCAAAAAAGGGCGGGCTCATCTTGAGAAAATGGCGCATCAGCCGGGACCGCATCAGCCGCTCCACCACAAAGGCCCCTCCAAACAGCTGATACATCCACACGTAGGTGATGATGTACACGGCCACTGCGATTACACCCAGCAAGATCAGCGTCTGTGTCAACCCTGCCCACGTCAGCGTCCCGTGCTGAATGGCGTCAATCGAACGGCCCACTATCATCGGCGGCATCACCTCCAGGATGCCGGCAAAGATGAGCAGCGACACGGCAAGCGTATACCGTTTCCACTCGCGCCTGAAAAACCATCCCAGCTTTTGTATGACCGACAGCATGTGGTTTCCCCTCCTCTTCTCATGTCAAGACGAAAAAGCACACCACTCGGGAGCGGTGTGCTTGTCACAACGATTGAAGTTAAGAAAATCGCATGCCACGAGGGTGCGTGACCTGCGCCTGCTTACGCATATGCAGCAAAAATGATACGTGTGCACTGTACTGCTCTTGGCGTCAGAAGGGAGGTCACATCATGAGCTATGGAATTGTGACCGGCATCAAACGAAATCCAATTCCGGATCATGACAGACACCCCTCCTTTTCAGAAAATTTTATCGTTGCGTATACTGGTACGGTAACATGAATGGATACCACTGTCAATTCCTTTTCCCGCGACGGGCCATCGCCACTGTCCTCCCTGGTTCGTCCAGGGGAAGCCGTCAGACGGTTAATGCGTGCTCGCCGATCCTTCCGATGTCAGCATTTGACAGAACCATCTGTTCTGGCAAGCCGCAGCAAAAAAGAAAAACACGGTGCGACCAACCGTTCTCCGTCGCTTGTACCGTGTTCGTTTTGATTGAAAATCAGGTTCATGCCCCTTTTTCATGCGAATGCGCTCGTTCAACCGATGCATGCGCCAACCCATACGGCAGGCACAGCGGCACCCCCGTTCGGGGGTCGGCAACAATATCCGCTTCAATCCCGAATACTTCACGCAGCACGTCATGCGTCATCACCTGATCGGGAGCGCCTTCGCAAACGACCTTGCCCTTTTTGATCGCGATCATGTGCTGGGCGTAACGCGCCGCATGGTTCAGGTCATGAACCACCATGACAATCGTGCGCTGTTCCTCTTGATTCAGCTTGTGCAGCAGTTCGAGAACTTCCAGTTGGTGAGCCATGTCCAGGAACGTCGTGGGCTCATCGAGAAACAAGAAATCGGTTTGCTGGGCCAGCGCCATGGCGATCCATGCCCGCTGCCGCTGCCCACCGGACAGTTGTTCAACCGGGCGGTCACGAAATTCCACGATGCCTGTGACCTCAATCGCCCACTGAATGATTCGCTTGTCCTCCTGCGTCAACGAACCGAATCCTCTCTGGTGAGGAAACCGCCCGTAGCCGACCAGCTCGGAGACGGTAAGCCCGTCGGGGGCCGTTGGATTTTGCGGCAAAATGGCAAGCTGCTTCGCCACTTCCTTGGTCGACTGGCTGTGAATGGCCTTCCCGTCCAGGAAAACGGCCCCGTCTTTCGGCTTCATGATCCGCGCCAGCGTCTTGAGGATCGTAGACTTCCCGGAACCGTTGGCACCCACCAGGGCCGTGATTTTCTCCGTGGGAATGCTCAGATTCAACTGTTCCACAATGATGCGATCACCATAGGCGATATCTACCTGCTGTGCATACAGACGTCCCATAAACACTTACGCCTCCATTCATCAGGTCTTCATCAGCAAATAGATGAAGTACGGTGCGCCAATAACGGCCACGACAATGCCGACGGGAATCTCCGAGGGCTGCAGAATCCAGCGAGCCAGTGTGTCCGCCACGATTAACAGCAGTCCTCCCGTCAGTGCGGAAGCAGGAATCAGATACTGGTGATGGGGACCGACCAGCCGCCGCGCCAGGTGAGGCGCAATCAGACCGACAAAGCCGATGCCGCCTCCGACCGACACGCTTGCGCCCGCTAACCCGACCGCTGCGGCAAGCAGTCTGATCCGTTCCCGTTCCGTGGACGTGCCAAGACCAATCGCGAGCGGTTCTCCCAAGCGCAGGATATCCATTACCCGCGCTTTCACCATGACATAGGGAAGCAGGATGATGAGCCAGGGCAGCAAAGCCAGGACAAAGTGCCAGTTCGCTCCCCAGATGCTGCCCGCCAGCCACACGGAAACAAACTGAAATTTTTCGGGATTCAGCTTGATCGTAAGCACGATCATGGCGGCGCTAATGCCCGCAGAAACGGCAATCCCCACCAGAATGAGCCGCGTCGGCGCAACGCCCTGTCCCTTTCGGAAGGCCAGGGAGTAGATGAGTGCGGCAGTCAGGGAAGCGCCTGCAAATGCACACAACGGCAGCAGGTAAACAGGCGCGCCTTCCGTCATCGGATAAAAGGAAATAACCAGGATCACCGCGAGGCCTGCCCCTGCGCTGATTCCCAACAAGCCCGGATCAGCCAGTGCATTCCGGGAAACGCCCTGCAATATCGCCCCGGAGACAGCCAACCCCGCTCCCACCAGCACAGAAAGAACGATACGAGGCAGCCGAAAGTCAAACAAGACAAGCTCCTGTTTCTCGGTGCCTGCGCCTGCCAGCGTCTTCATGACATCCCACGGCGAGAGTTTGATAAACCCCGTGTTCATGCTGATGAAAAACGACGCAAACATCAATACGCCCAGCACGGCCATAACCTTGGCTGCGCGGATTTTTCGCCGGTTTTCCACGGACCCTGCCATCGCTTTCATCCCAATTCCCTCCTTTCCCTGCGGGCCAAGCAGAGGAAAAAGGGCACGCCGAGCAGGGCAATCAGGGCGCCTACCGGCGTTTCGTAAGGCGGATTGATCATTCTCGCGCCAATATCGGCAAACACCATGAGCACACTGCCTAGCACGGCAGAGCACGGAATGATCCACCGGTAGTCTACGCCTACCAAAAAACGAGCCACATGCGGGATAACCAAACCGATAAAGCCAATCATGCCGACCGTAGACACCGCCGCCCCCGCCAGGATTAAAACGATCACGGCACCGGCGAGCTTGACGCGACCTGTTCGCTGCCCCAAACCGGCTGCCATTTCTTCTCCCAGACTAAACACCGTGATGGAACGGGAAAGCATCAGGGCCGCGACCAAACCAGCCACAATCCACGGGAACATGATCCTGATGTGAAGCCACGTGGCTCCCGCTACGCCGCCTGCGTACCAGTAGGCCAGTTCCTGCCCCACCTGGTAGTAGATCGCCACGCCTTCGCTGAGGGCCACGAGCAGGGCGCTGACGGCTGCGCCAGCCAAAGCCAGCCTGACCGGAGTCAATCCTCCTTTGGCCAGGGAACCGATCCCATACACCAGCCCCGCCCCCAGACCGGCGCCGAGGAAGGAGAACAGGATCACGTACGGAAAAGGCAGGCTGGGCCACAATGCAAAACAAAGCGCCAACACGAAGCCCGAACCGGCATTCACGCCGAGAAGGCCGGGGTCTGCCAACGGGTTGCGGGTCATCCCCTGCATGATCGCGCCCGCCACGGCAAAACCGGCGCCAACCAGCGCTCCGCACAACGCCCGAGGCAATCGCAACTCCTGAATGATTTGGTGCTGTGTCACATCTGACTGAAAATGAAAGAGCGCTTCCCATACTGTCAGCAGGTGAATGTCAGCTGTCCCAACGGAAATCGAAAGGGTCAAACCAAGCACAAGCAGTATCAACCCGGCGAAGAGAATGAACAAAGCCAAAACGGGCCGAGTTTGCATGGGGGGTTTTGGTTTGGATGCTGCTGACATTTGTGAAACCCACTTCCATTCATTCCGTAATCATGATTGTCGCTGCCACATTTAGACAGGTTAATGATAATGGTTTTCATTTGCATCTGTCAATAATCAAGCCGTTACTTGCCAGTACCTTTCTTTCCGAAAAAAATACAGCGAGACCCTTGGAGGATCTCGCACGGGTGAAGCCGTATGGTTTACTCAACTGGAGCCATGCCGAATGAAAAGGTTAATTTCAGAGGAGAGTACGATTTGTACGGACTCACTGAAAGGGGCGGAATGCACAATCGTGAATTTCTGGGATATGGAGCGCGTGTTTCGATTCAAGGATGCAGAAGCCTGGGACCTGACAATCAACGAGAAGCGCTGCAGATTAATGATTATGGATCTGCGCAGACCCCCTTCTCAAGAGGATTATCCATACCTGAATGAAGACATAGAGAGTCGAGAGAACCACATCAAATGCCATATTGTAACACCGCATTCACTTGATGCTGCGGAAAAAGATGAGCTCTGTTCCATCATTGGTGTGTTTCTGTCTCACGTGGCACAAGCCCATTGCAGTTGGAATATTGAATTCTATGAAAATCAACGTGTGGAACACGTAACAAAAACGCTTCTATCAGCAATCACCTCTCATTCGCCAGATGAACTGAACTTCACCTTCTTCTCCCAAGACTAGAGAGCATCAGCAGAATGGAAAACCCCTTCCCGCCGTACGTTCGCTTCCATACGGTGGAAAGGGGTTTTGTCAAATCTTATTAATTGAACAGAGCCATTACTTTGCCCAGGATAATCCCGACAAACCCGAAGTCGGCATCACCAAACGTGGTTCCTTCAACCCCCAGCGAGCCGAGCACCGGCAGCAGCATCGCCGGCAAAAAGCTGATCAAGAGGCCGTTGACGAATGCCCCGGCGATGGCGCCGCGCCGTCCGCCTGTCGCATTTCCAAACACGCCGGCCGCAGCCCCTGTAAAGAAGTGCGGGACAAGACCCGGCACAATAATTTTCAATCCGAACAGGGGCAGCAGGAACATGGAGATCAGTCCCGCAATAAAGCTTACGAAAAATCCGATGACAACCGCATTGGATGCGAACGGAAAGACCGTTGGGCAATCCAGTGCCGGAATGGCATTGGGCACCAGTTTTTCCGCGATCCCTTTAAATGCGGGCACAATTTCCGCGAGCAAAATCCGCACCCCTGCCATGACAATGTACACACCTGCTGCAAACGTAATCGCCTGCATGATGGCATACACCACATAATTCTGGCCAGCGCTCAAATTCTCTTCCACAAAAGCAGGCCCCGCTGCAATGGCCACGACGACAAACAGGACCGTCATGGTTAACGAGACGGACACCGATGTATCCCGCAAGAAACCGAGCGATTTTGGCACTTTGATATCTTCTGTCGATTTTTCCGGGTTCCCGACGACTTTTCCGATATAGCCTGCCACCAGGTAACCAATGGAACCGAAGTGCCCCATCGCAATGTCATTGTTCCCCGTGATTTTCCGCATAAACGGCTGCAGCATGGCAGGAGACAGGACCATCACGGAGCCAAGAATCAGCGATCCAATGACCACCAACGGGACTCCTTTGACACCGCCCGTAGATAAAATGACGGCAATCAGACAAGCCATAAACATGGTATGATGACCGGTTAAGAATATGTATTTAAAAGGAGTCAAGCGGGCAAGCAAGATGTTGACGATCATCCCAAACAGCATGATCAACGCCGTTTCCGCGCCAAATGTTTGCTGCGCCAGGGCTACGATAGCCTCATTGTTGGGAATAACCCCCTGGATGTGAAACGCTTCGTCAAACATACTCCCGAAAGAACCCAGTGCACCAACCAAGATTCCTGCACCGCCTGACAGGATCAAAAAGCCCATGACGGTTTTCAAGGTTCCCGATACGACGTCTGCCACGCCTTTACGCTGCAGCAGCAACCCGATCAGGGCAAACAAGCCTACCAATATGGACGGTGAGCCCAGGATGTCTTTCATGATCAAGTCGAGCATCCATACATCATTCCTTTGCGAAGTATTGTTGTAAAGCTTCCTTGATTTCGTTCTGGTCCAAAATGTTTTTCAGGCCAATCACGTAACGTTTGCCGTTTTCCAATTGACTGACAATATCTTTTGAACCCATATACACATCAGCCTGTTCCGTTTTGCTCGTAGCCAGATCGGTATGGGATACTTCCGCCTGAATGCCCATTTCCCCCAGAATTTTCTTTACATTCATCTCCACGATAAAGCTGCTGCCCAATCCATTTCCGCATACAACCAGAATCTTTGTCATGCTTCTGTCCCCCTGTTGTTGGAATACTTTGAGATATAGTGAAGAATGGTTTCCTTGTCTTGCGCACCAATGATCCTGTCGATATTGTCTTCTTCCGACAGCATCATCGACAGTTGGGCCAATGCTTTGAGATGGGTCTCATTATCGACGGCAGCCAGGACGATGATGAGCTGTGCATCACGCTCCTGCGTGTTTGAAAATGAAACCGGCTGTTTCAACCGAAGCAGACTCATGCCGATTCGATTTACCCCCTGCTCCGGTCTCGCGTGCGGCAGCGCCACCCTGGGTGCGATCACGATATAGGGACCATTTTCTTCTACATTGGCAATCATCGCTTGCACATACGCTTCTGTGATGGACTGGCTTTTCAGGAGCGGCTCGGCTGCCAGACGAATCGCTTCCTTCCAATCGCTCACGGAGTCTTTTAGCTGGATGTATTCTTCTTGCAACAACTCGTCGAGCATCGGCTTTCTCTCCCTCATGATCTGTTTCTGCTGGTGCAGTACTTGCCTGATTTCCTCTGCCAACTGTTCTTCGTTTTCCACGACCGCATATTTTTTCACAATATCGACGATCGTTTGCGCCGTTATATGCGAGGGCGCACGATGGGTAACCGCTTCCATCTCATTTAGTAACTGCAACTTGTCGCGATCTGTTAAGATCGGGTTCACCAAGATGATCCGATGACGCGGGTTCGCAATTTTGGTTGTGGACACAACCAAATCCACGTCTCCCCGAAAGTCATCATACTCCCTGAGAGTGATCGGCCCGAGCAGATCGATGTTGGAAAACAACCCGTCCAACTGCTGTACCAGTATGCGCGACGTGCCGACCCCGTTTGCGCATACCAGCAGCACCCGCCTCAGGGTGGTTGCGGCGATACCTTGCCGGCGCATCCATCCCCCAAAATGGACCGTGATATAGGCAATCTCATCTTCGCTGATGGATTTGCCGACCAACTTCTCCAAGGGGGAAATGCTTTTTTTCGTAAGTTCGTAAATATCACGGTATTGGCGCAGGATCACGTCCTTCAACGGGTTGGTGACGTCCATGTCGTAAAGAAACCGATAATAGGCTGGCTGCAGGTGAATATACAAATTGTGTTCCAACTGAACACGCTGATCAAATACAACACAAGCCCGCATCTCAAACAGATCAACCATATCGGTAATCGCCTGTCTTAACGCGGGAATTTCATACGCTTCCGCCAATTTCCCGAAGCGGTGCACCTTTGCGCTTAACAGCAGTGTGGCCAGATAACACTTTTCATCCTGCGGGAGCCGCAGCGGCAAGACCTTCTCCAAAGTCTGCACAACCTGGTAATGTATGGTATCCATGATGCGCTTGATCCGCCTCTGCGGAAAAGCAATCGCATTTCCTCCCATGACCCGCTGCACGCAATACGTAAAGAGGTAGCTAAGTGACTTCACCGTATCTTCGGCAAACTGGACCTGCAAATGCTTTTCGCAATCGTTCAACCACTGCATGATGATGTCGGGAATCAGGACGTCGGGATCGTCCTCATGGAGATCCTGCAAAAGCAAGTCTTGACCTTCATGCAGCAGGGAATGAACATGGTGACTGATCAGATTGCGAATCGTCAATTCATCGCCGGAAATTTTATACCCGCAAGCGTAGGAGTACGAGAGGCGCAAACCGTGCTTTTTCACTTCTGCTCTGACCTTTTTGAGATCGTTCAGAATCGTATTGCGGCTGACACCTGTCTTCTCCATGCACTCGTGCGTGGTAATGCGTTGATTTGCCAGAAGTATATACAACAGCAAATAGATTTGCCTGTCTTCCGGTCGCAGGGCATACACATTCGGCTTCTTGTCCCCGATGATCCGGGCTGCTGCCTGTCTGCTGCTTTCATCCAAATAGTAGCCTTTTGCATAGATGTACTGGACTCGCGGCAGACCTGCTTCTGTAAGCCATTCATTGATTTTATGGATGTCGTAGTACAACGTTCGTCGCGAGATCGAGAAATGCTCCATCAATTCCTTGACGGACAGGGAATGACGAGACTGCACAAGAAGTTGCAACATTTGCATCGTTCTTTTGTCTAACATGGCGGCCACCTTTAGCACAAAATCATGCACAAATTGCTGCACTTACTGATTGATTGTACGTCTCTATGGTTCTACTTTACATCAAATCTGCTTGTACAGTTAGACCGAATTTACCCCACGTGAATGTGCAAAAATTGTGCTCACAGCACAAAAAAGCCCGCCTGTCGCGGCGGACGACAAAAAAAAAGAACCTTTAATCCGCGCGAAATTTAGCAGATTAAATGTTCGAAGATAGGCAATGGCTTGTCTGTTGCGTCTACTTTCAGCTGTAGACCAGTTCTTTTTCGACCAGACCCAGCGTCTGCTCGGTCGACTTTTGAATTTCTTGCAGCAGTTGCGGGTTATCTGCAAGCGACACCCCATAAGACGGAATCATTTCGGTTATTTTCCGTCTCCACTCATTCATTTGCTGCGGGAAGCATTTTTCCAATACCTCCAGCATCACATGAACAACCGTAGAAGCACCCGGAGAAGCCCCGAGCAGCGCAGCTACCGAGCCGTCAGCAGCCGTAACCACTTCCGTACCGAATTGAAGGGTGCCTTTGCCGCCTTCCTTGGTGTCCTTGATCACCTGCACACGTTGACCCGCTACCACGATATCCCAATCTGCGCTGTTGGCAGTCGGAATAAACTCGCGCAGTTCTTCCATGCGCTGTTCATTCGACAACAGAACCTGCTGGATCAGATACTTGGTCAGTGCCATTTCTTTTACGCCTGCTGCCAGCATCGTCAGGACGTTGTCCGGTTTTACGGATCGGATCAGATCAAAATAAGAACCCGTTTTCAAAAACTTGGGTGAGAAGCCGGCAAACGGTCCAAACAGCAGCGTTTTTTGATTCTCAATATATCTGGTATCCAGATGCGGAACAGACATCGGTGGAGCGCCAACCTTGGCTTTGCCGTATACTTTTGCATGGTGCTTTGCGATCACGTCCGGATTTTTACATACCATGAACAGTCCGCTTACCGGGAAACCGCCAATGTGTTTTGCCTCCGGAATCCCCGTTTTTTGCAGCAGCGGCAGGCTTCCGCCCCCTGCCCCGATAAACACGAATTTTGCCGTATGGGTTTCGATCTGACCGCTGTCGAGATCGTGCACCTTCACACTCCACGAACCGTCGCTCGCACGTGTAATATCCTTTACGTGATGCTTGTAGTGAATCTCGACGTGCTGCTTCTGCAAGTGCTCAAACAGCATGCGCGTCAACGCACCAAAGTTGACATCCGTTCCTGAGTCAATTTTCGTGGCCGCGATCGGTTCATTCACGGTACGGCCTTCCATGATCAGCGGGAACCATTCCTGCAATGTAGCCGGGTCATCGGAAAACTCCATTCCTTCAAACAGCGGGATGTTCGACAGCGCTTCAAAACGTTTTTTCAAGAACGCGACATTTTTTTCCCCTTGTACGAAACTCATATGGGGAATGGGCATGATAAAATCTTTCGGATTCCGAATCAGATTACGTTTGACGAGATAAGACCAAAACTGTTTGGAAAGATGAAATTGTTCGTTGATTTTAATCGCTTTGGTAATATCGACAGACCCGTCCGATTTTTCCGGTGTATAGTTAAGCTCACAAAGAGCAGCATGGCCCGTCCCTGCATTATTCCATTCATTCGAGCTCTCATTACCTGCGACCGGGAGTTTCTCAAACACTTTGATCTCCCAATCCGGTGCTAACTCTTTCAGCAATGTTCCCAAAGTCGCACTCATGATTCCGGCACCAATCAAGATAACGTCTGTTTTCTTCTGGATATTGCTCATGATACCCCTTCCTTTTAAAAGAGTAGGCGCTCCTGCATAGACATTACAAAAGGAAGGCCCCCCACCTCGGAACACACCGTCAAAATTCGACCATCATACTCTATTATGATACCTATGGTTGCAAATATCTACTATAAACTGATGGGGATTCTCCATTTGGGGGCTGGTAATGATGGGTAGTTGCTTGCGAGAGGCTGAAAACACCCAAAAAAACTAGCCTTACCCCGGCTTCTGACAAGGGGTAAGGCGAGTATGTTTGTTTGCGAATGTTGTTTTGCCTGCCAACTACTTTTGAGCATCAAGAATAAACAGTGATGCATCCTGACCCATGAATATGTTGCTTCCGGTGTTTTTTGAATGCAATCATCCCCCATTTAAGCTGGACAAGTACAGAACCATTTGTCATCCAGTCATACCTTTAGATTGTGTTCTCTAAGGTCGTGTTCCTTTCCTCACTGCTTTTGATCTCATACGCACGAACGTTGGAACGTGCAAGACAAATGGACACGATTAGCAAGATAAAGGCAGTGCACATGAACGCGATCCTCGTCCCGTATGCATCGGCCAACCCGCCAAGCAGCAAGGCCGATAACGGGAAAGATACCGTTAAAATCATGCGAAATGCAGCATTAATCCGTCCCATAAATTCATTTGGTATTTCCAACTGACGGATCGTAAAAGTATAGACGACGCGAATCGTTGCAGCCATGGTAATAATGCCGTAGCCGATCAAAGGCATGAACCATCCTGTCGGGATTACCATGATGCAGCCGCCGATAAACATTGCATTCGAGACGTGGATAATCGCTCGGCCGATCGGCATGCGTTTTAATAACAGCGGCGCGCAAACAGACCCGATTGTCGTCATAATGCCAATAACCGAATACATCGTTCCTACCAACAAAGCGTTATGCAGTTCGTTTGCCAAATAAAATCTCATCACCGTGTGCAGTGCTCCGACAGCCAAATTGCTGAGCCCTCCAATGAAGGCCAACACCCAAAGAATCTCCGAGCGGAATAAAAACGTGATCCCTTCCTTAATGTCAAGGAAAACGGTTTGCCATGTCATGCGTGTCCTGGCTTTTTCGTTCTGCAGCGTGATGGGCAGGATGGTCACGACAATCAATGTGAATAAATACGAGAGACCATCAATATACAGCGACTCGACCGTTCCGACCAATCCCACGAGCGCGCCTGCGATAACCGGTCCCAACATGGTCGTGATATTGTCCATTGACCGATACAAGGAGTTTGCAGCGGTAAGTTGTTCTCTTGCTACCAATTGCGGAATGACTGAAAAGTCTGACACCAAATCAAACATGATCATGAAGATCGACAGACAAAACCCAATTACAAAGAGCCAGATAACATTCAGCAATCCCACCTTATACAACAAGGGAATCAAGCAGACCAAAATCATCCTGGCAAAATCGGACCGGATTAATACTTTTCGACGATCCCATCGATCAACGAAGACCCCCAAGAATGGACCGACCAGGACAAAAGGCAGCATTTCAACTGCCCACATCGTACTCATCCAACCTACGGAACCGGTCATTTCAAACAACAGCCAGGGCAACGCAAACAGGTAGATTTGACTTCCGATCTTGGAAAAAAATGAGGCGATAAAATATATCGCAAACCATTTATTTTTAAATAGATGCCCTTGTTTAACTGCACTCATGAAAGGAGTCTCCTTATAATCTAATCGCCGACTGTATTCCTATTTTTTCCTTATAATTTTATTCTACCCAAATCCCTATGACATTGGAAAGAGGTGCCCCCCCTGCGAGACACCTCTTTCCTGACGGTCTCGGCTTTCGAAACCCTCCCGGATTTGAGCCCAACCGCCTTATGACGATTGCTGTTTTTGGTATTTTCCGTCAGCTTTCCGAAGCCCTTCATCCCACGATTCAGCGGGAAGCGATTCTATCAGTTCAATCAGGTTTCCATCCGGGTCCCGCAGGTGTGCGGTGCGAATTCCCCAGCCTGGACGGTCCTGAACGTCTGTAATCATGGAGATGCCTTCCGCTTTTAAGCGGGCTGCGGTTGCGTCAAGATCGTTCACCCTCACAATCAACGCAAACCGATCCTGGGCATCCGAAGCGACCGGGAGATGGTCTGTACCTACAGCCTCAGCCATTTCGCTGCGAGAGAAGATCGCGAATTGGCTTTCCGCCGTGCCAAAACTGGCATATCCCCCGCCCAGTTCGCCCCACAGGACCGGGAAACCCAGCTTTTCGTGATAAAAGGTAAAGCACTCATCAAAACGGGTTACCAGCAATCGTACGTTATCCAGTTTCATTGGCAAACTCAGCCTCCTCACTCGTTTCAATACGATGATAGGCCGGAAATGACCTGTCCGTATTGAACAAATCGGACATGCTCGCTCGCCTGATGTAATGTCCGGGAGACATGCCCGCGAGTGCGCGGAAATCCCGGACAAAGTGCGCCTGATCGGCATACCCGCATTGATACGCCAAGTCAGCCCCCTGGATCTGGCCTGTGCTTTTGGCGATCAAATCAACAGCTCGTTGAAACCGTACGACGCGACAAAACTGTTTGGGGCTGCAGCCTGTCCACATTTCAAACCGCCGCAACAATTGCCGGGGGCTCACCGCTTCGCGGGCGGCCAGTTCATGAATCCGAACATTCCCGGAATGGCGGTACATCTCATGCAACACGTTGGCGACCAGCGGATCGAACGGTTCGTCAGGGGAAACCGAAAGCCGCTGCTGCAAAGCCGCGTCCAACACCCGAATCCGTGTCGGTAGGTCCTCCGCGTCCGCCAGCCGATCCAACAGACGCAGCGCACCGTCTCCGAACAGTTCGGTCAGGGACGGGGAGCTCCCGCCTCGATACAGGGACAGCGGCGAGCGAAGAAATGGCACGGCTCCTCCCGGACGAAAGCGGACCCCAAACCATGCGGTGTCAGGACCCGGATAGATGGTGAAGGCGGACTCCATCACCCCGGACAGATGTCCGGAAACCGTACGATGACGGGATACGGTAAACACGAAGTCAAAACATCCGTCAGGGATGACGAGAATGTCGTCGAATTCACCTGTGTCATCTTCAGCACGTGTTGTCACACTCCAGTAGCAGGCAATACGCGGCCGTAAAGACGGACTCGGCGAATACTCCCGGTACTGGACGGAACTCCGGCCGGATACCGGCAGTCCTTGCGATGGAGTAAACCATTTCACCAGGTGTTCATGCATTTTCTCTCCATCCTCCTCACGTCCCACTCTTCTTCATTCTATCCAAAATTTTTTGACAAATGAAAGCAGAAAAAAGAGCCGCCCCTTGGAAGGCGCCTCCTTTGTGGAAGTCCTCGTTCATTTGGCGATCTCGTCGCGGTGATAGGGGTTGCTCCGCTTATGTTGACGTCAGGAAGTTGGTAACAACTGCAGCTGTTTCTTCAGCTGATCGACGCGCTTTTGGTCTTCCTCCAGCACCGTATCCACAATTCGCTTGCTTTCCTCATCCAGGTCACCGGCTACCATTCTGTGCGAGAAGTGAATGCCGTATTTGTTCTCACCGAGCAGCGCGTCATGCAGAATGTCCCTTGAATTCTGTGGTGGCTCCCGAAATGTTTGCATCCATTCCCTCAACTCGCCCATAACGCCCACACCATCTACTGCCTGACCGCCCAAATCCTGAATGCGTTTGGCAATTTTCTGCGCGCCCAGTTTGGCATGTTGCTGGAACTCTTGCAGCAGCTCCCTTACTTTCGGCTCCTTGGCATGTGAAATCAGGTACTCGTATTGATGGATGCCCATATACCTTCCTTGCAAAAACCTGTTCAATTCCCGGATGACGCGCTGTCGCTGTTTCTCGTCCATACGTTATCCCCCTTTTTGGGAATAGTATGTCCAACAGCTGCTCAACTGCCTCCTCGAAAAGAAACAAAAAAGAAGAGGCATCCAATCGCGGTGCCTCTTTTCAGGCTGATATGCAGTGCCTGCGTACCATCGTAGTTTTATTGACTTGATGCGGAAACCTTTTTGCGCAAGGGTGCCAAGATAAGCGAAACGAGGATGACGAGCACACTTAACACTGCCGCAGACCCGTACAGCCCACCGTAACCGATTTCTGCAGCCCTTTTTGTCACTTCCGACACACTGGCCAGGATCACTTCCTTTAATGCTGGATCTTGGATGGAGCGAATGATTTCATTCAATTGATTGGCGTCGAATGAATCCGCTTCGGAAGCCATCCGCTGTCCAATTTGCGCCAACTCGCCAAGTGCCTGCTGTGACAAGTTGGCCTTGGCGATGTTGTCTTGCAGGATATCGGGAAAATCCGTCTTGAACAGTTCCCCCATATTGTTGTAGCCGCGGGCAATAAAGCCTGCGTAAACGGTTGGCGCTATGGTCATGCCAACCTGGCGAAGCAGTGATAAGGACGCAAGGGCCGAACCTTTATTGGATCGTAACCCTTCTGTCGCCAGAATGTTTAACGGTGCGCCTAAGATGACACCGATTCCGATACCGGCAACCATGCTGGATATGACAAACTGCCATTTCGTTTCAATCCAGAAAGGAAACAAGGCAAACCCGACCGATGCGAGGAGTCCAGAGATGATCACCGTAAATACAGGACCTCGTTTCGATACGAGTGCACCCCCCAATCCGGCACCTACACCTGATGCCAGTGCCAGCGGCGTCATCCAGTAACCCGATTTTTCCGCCGGGATGCCCAGTACATTTTCTGTGAAACCAGGGATGAAAATCATCGCTGCCAAAATTCCGCCAGATAATGCACCAATGACAAGGACCAGCAAGAAGCGGGGCTGCTTGATTAAATACAATGGTAAGATCGGATCGCCATTTTGCTTGCGCGCGAATGCGGCCTCATACATGAACAAAACGACAAACAATCCGATTCCGGCACCGAGAAAACCGAACACTTCCGGTTGGGCAAGGCTTGTCCAGAAATCGATTTCGATGTTTGTCAAGCCATACATAAGCGACAAGATGGCAAACGATAAAATGACGGTTCCCACCAGATCCAAACGGCCAGGACTGGGATCAGACGATTCCACCAGCCGCATGATTGCCAAAATGAACAATCCAATGGCAATCGGCACGTTGATGAGAAATAAAATATGCCAATTCCCTGTTACGTCAAGCAAGAATGAACCGATGTTCGGTCCCAATATAGCGGCCACCCCGTTCATCGCGCCTAACAGCCCCAAATATTTGGCCTGCTTCGCCGGCTCAACCGTGCTTAAAATATGCGAGTTGCCGATAATGAAGATGCCGCCGCCGCCAAGAGCTTGAATGAAGCGTGCAGCCAAATAAAAGCTAAACGAGGGGCTAAGCGCTACCAACAACGAACCGATGCCGAACAAGGCGATTTCGATAATAAATAGTTTTTTTCTGCCATACCTGTCGGAAAGTTTGCCCACAATCGGCAAGCTGATCGCTAAACCCAGCGTGTAAATGGTAATCCCCCAGGCGCCCCAGTTATCGCTCACATCGAAATGACGATTAATGGTGGTAAGCGCTGAACTGATAATCCCGTTATCAAGCTGTGCCATAAATACGCCGATTGAAAATAAAATCAGCGCCCAATATTGGGAGGATTGTTTTGCCAACAGGATCACATACTAATGATTTCATGTTGTTTTGATTTTGGTGACAGACTACATTCAGCTTGTCCGGAAAGGCTGATATTTATTCTATTTCTTTCCATCCATATCACATTACCGTGAAACGAGAAAAACAATGGCTGCCACAGGTTGCTTGCGGCTAAACCTGTCGCAGCCCTCAAATCCCTTGCCCTCTAACCCCTTGGCGAGAAGGGAAACATTCATCAATTTGAAGCTATCCGAATGAACGGCGTTCAGGCTTAAAAGCGTAAGTCTTGCCTTTCCATACCGTGAACAAGGTGATCAGGCTAAGCAGTGCAACGGCCCAAGGAATTGATCCCGCTCCTGTGTGATCCAGCAGGAGACCGCCAATGACGCCACCTCCGGCCACTGCAAGGTTAAAGATGGTCACCAGCATGGATTGCGCCACATCAGCTCCCTCCCCTGCTGCATCCGCTATGGCCGTCTGCAGTAACGTCGGTGCGCCCCCGAAAGTCAAGCCCCAAATAGATACGCCTAGATAGGTTATCGCATGTGCTTCGCCAGCAATCCCCATTATGGATGATACCAATGCGAACCCAGCAAGGCTAATAAGTGTCAGGAAACGAAGCCGTACGTCTATAAACAGGCCGATAATCCAAATCCCGATTATAGATGAGCAGCCAAAGATTAGCAGGATGAGGTCCAAACGATCCACGAGCCCGACGTGAGCCATAAATGGCGCAATGTAGGTATAGAGGATGTTGTGAGCCAAAATCCATACAAAAACGACAAACAATACCGAGCGGATCCCAGGAAGCATGAAAACTTTGCGAATGGGCTGCCGTTGTTGGTACGCTTGCCCTGGATAATCGGGCACTGCAGCAAGTATCCATACGAACAGGGCAAGCGTAAGCATTGAAATCATTCCAAAGATAACCCGCCAATCGAGTAACGTTCCAAGCCAGGTACCAAGCGGCACGCCTAGAGATAAGGCGATAGGCTGACCGACTCCCACAATCGCCAATGCACGCCCCTGTAGATGATACGGCACCATTCTTCGCGCGTAACCGGCAAGCAGTCCCCAGGTCAACGCTGCGGCCATGCCCGCAACGAATCGAGCTCCTAATGTCACGAAATAGTCAGTGGCCAATGCAGTTACAGCGTTGAAAAGAAACAAGCCTCCGACTGCCAGTAACAATGCATGTTTTCTGCGCCAGCTGCGTGTCGCGGCTATAATCGGAATTGCCGCCACCACCGAGCCAAAAGCATAGAGCGACACGAGTTGACCCGACAACGCCTCTGAGATGCCAAAGTCCCTGCCGATTTGCGGCAGCAACCCCGCCGGCATCGTTTCGGTCAATATGGCGATAAAACCGGCCATTGTAAACGCCAGAAGTCGCAAAACGGGAAGCTGATCTGCAGCAGGTGCATCCTGAAAGTCAATGCCAGTACATTCATTATTTTTGACATTGTTCATAGCTCTACTCACACCAATCCGGATGCGGCCATATCCTTGTCTGAATGGCCCGCTTCGAACGCGCGTCGGAATCTCTCTAGCCCGGCAGCGGCAACATCCGCAGTGATGCCAGCCTGCTCAACAGCTTCCATAACCAGTTGGGCGTCTTTGAGCGCATTCGCAATCGAAAAACTGACAGGGTAATCATCTGCAAGTATTAAAGCAGCTTTAGACTGAAAAAATGCGCTGTCCATAGGTCCGCCTTTCACGACATCCACTACCAACGCCGGATCGACGCCAAGCCCCTTGGCTATTGCCAAGCTTTCAGCGACACCATGCGTCAACGCAAACGCCCAGTTGTTCAATGCCAGCTTGAGACGGCTGGCCGCTCCAATCCGCTCTGACACCCACACTGTCCGTTTGCCGATCGCGTCAAACACCGGCTGTACGGTATCCCGATCTTCAGTTGGTCCGGATGCCATGATGACAAGTTGTCCCTGTTCCGCTGGTTGACGGGTGCCCTGAATGGGGGCGTCAAACAACCTGAGCCCGCGCTGCTCGGCGAAGACCGCCAATTCATCGATCGCTTTGATGCCGACCGTACTCATCTGAATCCAGATAGCTCCTTTGGACAAACCGGAAGCAGCGCTTTCCATCACATCCAGCACGGACGCTCCATCCTTAAGCAGCGTAATGATAATATCCGCATCCTGCACAGCTTCCCGTGGCGATTCAAATACATCCACACCGGATGATGCAAGCGCCTCTGCCTTGCCACGTGTCCGATTCCATACACGCACGGAAAAACCATGCTTCTGTAAATTACGAGCCACTGGTGCACCAATGATGCCGGTGCCAAGTACGGTGATCGTTTTTCGATGTAATTTCATTTTAAAAACCTCCTTTTGGGAAAAAGGGCTCCGCATGTCGAACATGCTTCACGCCATTATGTTTTGGAACGATCATTACAAAACGTTGCAAAAAAATTCCTGCAAGGTAATGCAGGTTTTTCCAGTTGGATGCAGAGATGCTCTGCTCAATCCGCCTTTAAAGCGCCTGAATTGCAACATCCACCACATCAAGTAACAGTTGACGCCGGTTATGCCCAATATATCCTTTACTTAATACGCGCAACCCTTGAATCGTATTCAGTATGAAGCGAGACAGTGCGCGAGCATTCTTGTCTGAAGCAATTTCACCGTTTTCTTGGGCACGAGAAAATGCCTCGTATAATGCGGATTCCAATTCTTTAAAGTTTTGCGCCACAATAGCAGCGATTTCCGAATCATGACTTGCAAGCTCTAGTGCTGCGTTGGCAGTCATGCATCCGAGTCCTTTTTCTTTGCCAAGCTCTTCCTCGACGACATCCATCAATAGCAGCCTAACGCGCTCTTTTACTGAACCGGGTCCGGACAGCACCGCAATTTGCGATGCCTTCAACTCCTGATATCGGCGAAGCGTATGCTTATAAAGTTCGTGTTTGCTGCCAAAGGCATTATAAATACTGCTTCGTCCCAGTTCAGTGCCTTCCACCAAATCTTGAATCGAGGTCGCAGTATAGCCTCGTTGCCAAAAAACTTGCATGGCTGCATCCACTACATCATCTGGATCAAACTCTTTTGGGCGCAAATGCTCACCTCCTGTTCTGTTTTGAAACGTTCATTCCAAAACAAACATAAATCTTTATCGTCTTTCTGTCAAGATTGTGCAGGATCTCCTGTGTGGTCTCACTTTGAAGCTCGGCTATCCAGTGGTGGATTGGGCGGCGTCTTTATCGGGCGGTCAATTCGTTTAACTGAATCTCAAAAGTGCTAGAGATGGCTTGGATACATTTAACGTAAGTAAAGCAGGCGCAAAAAAAAGTAGTAAATCATGTAAATTATTGGTATTATGTTGAGGGTGGTCACATTTTATTGGTTTTCACCAATTTACCGCACTATCTCATGACCACTGATAAGGCTCGTCGCTCCATTTCATAAATCCCCATATCAAACATATCCAGGTGATAAATCCATGAACCATGACGAACGGTATTTTCATCATCTGGTCCAAATACTGCGATTATTATATTAATAATTTTGAATCCCTTATCAATTGTATAAAACGAATGTTCCGGGATCAGGACGAACCATGCGAATAAATGTTGTAAACTATTTTGCTTCCACCACCACTTATCCGCATCCTCGCGTCATGTAGGTAAAATGCATCATCTTCCGAAAACCAGAAGATGATGCACTACAGTCATTTAGACTTCATCCAGGATACTGTCCGGCACCTTGACTGCCGGCACTCATTCGCATCCTCAAGAACGACACCACCACGATCGCAATCGCGACTCCGACCATCCCCGCCCATGTAATGGATGACAGAGACACCCGGTCGACCATAACGCCTCCGATTGCAGCACCCGCAGCCATGGACAGCTGCATCATGGATTGGTTCAGGCTCAGCATGATTCCCGAATAATTCGGTTCAATCCGCACCAGATTGACTTGTTGCGTTGGACCGGAAGACCATGCCGAAAACGACCACAAGATCAGAAGGATGACAATCGGCAGCCACGAGTGCGTGTAGGTAACGGTTAGCGAGAGGAGAAGCAGCGCTATGACATGCAAGAGCATTCCCCCTGACAGCGTCGGGAATACCCCCCATTTGTCCGCACTGAAGCCGCCGAATTTGGAACCGACCAGGCTAGCGATGCCGAACGCCAACAGCACTCCGCTCAGCATTCCTTCTTTCAATCCGGCCACATTCAGCAGATACGGTGAAATGTAGGTGTAGGCGACCGAGTATCCGCCGAGCCAGAAAAAGGTAATCGTAAGCCCCAGCGCTACGTTTCCGTTTTTCAGGAAGGCCAGTTGCTTGGACAGCGGCATCGGTTTATCTCCCTGAACTCGGGGGAGGATAGCATACAGGATGAACATCGCCACCAGACCGGCCAGTGCCAATATGCCAAAAACAGACTGCCATCCGAATTGTGCTGCAACGATACGTCCAAGAGGCACGCCGATAATCAGGGAAGCGGTAAAGCCCATGACCACGGTAGCAATCGCGCTGGCTTGTTTGCCTGGGACAGCAATTTTCGCGGCGATGTCCAAAGCGGTTACCACAACCATTCCCGCGCCCAGAGCCATGATGACGCGAGCCGCGAGAAACGATGCATAGCCAGACAAAACGAAAGAGAGAATGTTCCCGATTACGAAGGCACCCATCGCCCAAACCAGCAGTTTTTGCCTTTCCACCTTCGCCGTCAACGCCATCAGGATCGGGGTGCCGATGGCGTACACAAGGGAAAAGATCGTGACCAACTGCCCCGCAGAAGTAACGGAAATCCCCATCGTATTCGAGATCTTATCCAGGATGCCGGAAATAACATACTCGGATGTCCCCACCAAAAAAGTGACCAACGCCAATAAATAGACTCTCCACGTGTTAGACATTGCGTTCACTTCTCCTTTTTTGTTCGAATAGGTACCAATGCAACAACTTTTATCAAATATACATATCGCGATATGTCGATTTGTTTAGCCAAATAAAAACTGAATACGGTTGAGGTATTCAGTTCAGACTAGAGCGTCTGATGTAAGTAATCAGCTATTTCTTTTATTTTCTCTTCGTTTCGTTTGTAGTACGTGTATTTGCCGATCCGATTGGTTCGAATCAGTCCGGCCCGCTGCAGAATGGACAAATACTGCGAAACCGTCGACTGTGTCATGTTCAACTTCTCCGTCACTTGACTGACACACACCCCGACTTCCCTCATATCCACTCCTTCGTGGGGCACAAAATGTTTTTCGGGCTCCTTCAGCCACTGTAAAATCTGTAACCTCGACTCGTTCGACAACGCCTTGAATACTTCAATTGGATCCATGGCTTTTATTATATCTACATTTTTCGATATGTCAATATCACTCAAGCACACAGGCGGGTCAACAAAGCCGGCAGCAAAAAAACAGCCCCTGTAACGGACCTTCATCCGCAACAAGGGCTGTCTTGCATCACGATTTGCACAAGAGGAGCTAGTCTAGCCGCTTCATCGTTTGGTATAGACGTCTTAAATTCATCAACATGCTTTCTTTATCCTCCGGAGTCCATTCAGCCAAAGCCTCTTGCATCATGCGCTCACGGGTACGGTTGATGATTGCAATGATTTCCTCCCCGTGTTTTGTCAATTCAGACACGCGTATGCGCGAATCCGAACGTGACGGATACGTATGAACCAACCCGGCATTCTCCAACTTGTCAATTTGCCGACTGACACTCGAATAACTTTTCCCCATCATGGCAGCCAATTCTCCAACACTCGTTGATTGGAGATGGGCGATCCCCACCAGGACGCGGAAGGCAGCAGCCTCCAAATTCACACCGGCCTTGGTAATCATTTTCAGATCACGATCCGGCCGATTGAGAAGGGAAACGATATCGATCAGCGCTTTGAAAATTTCACGTTCCATGCCATTTATTATACCGTAACCACCGGGCGGGGCGTCAATGGAGCGTTCCAAGCAGCTTCGATATCTTCCAAAGCAAACTCCGTTGTGGAAATGGTTAATTTGCCCGCGGCTGCCATCTCAAAAACCCCTTTTACCGCAGATAACATATCTGCTTTCGAAACGCTCTTGCCCCCGCTGCCTGCCAGTTCAATGGTTGATGCACGCAGAATTGATGAAGGCAACGGTATGCTTTCTTGACCAGATGCAGTGCCAATGCTCACGAAGCGGGTTGCACGATCCGTATTTACCTTGGCAACAGCTGACATGATGGCGATTGCACTGTCGCCCCAAAGGTAATCCAATACAACATCAACGCCTTCAGCCATAACGGGCATGAGAGCATGTTCAAAGCTGGTTTGTCCGTTCTCTGCTGTCATATCAAATGAAATGACTGTATCGGCTTCAAGCGCTTGTAATTTCGCTTCACTGCGCCCGGTTGCAATAATCTTCCTGGCTCCCAGCCCCTTGGCTATCTGAACCACCAAGCTGCCTGATGCCCCCGTGGCTCCATTAATCAAAACCGTTTGCCCGGACTTGAAGCCCGCTCGAAATACCAACGCCGCCCATGATGACATCGCCGGGTTGGCTATCGCGGCCGCAGTTACGTCATCAACACCGTCCGGCAAATGGACAATCAGCTTTTCACTCACCATGGTTTGTTCAGCCAAACTGCCATAAGGCCATGCAGGCATTGCAAAGTAGACACGAGTCCCATCTTCCAAGGTCCCAACGCCATCCATACCGGCCACCATTGGAAAGTTACCTTCAGAGGAGTAATGCATGCCGAGTGAACGGAACTTACTCACTCGACTCAAGGCTGCTGCCGAAACGTTAACGACAACGTTCCCCTCTGTCACAACGGGGGGATCAAAATGGCCCAGTACAGGAGGTGTTCCCTTCTCCTTCACGATCGCTGCCCTCATCGTAATTTCACCCTTCTTTCGCTCAAATTATGTGCGTTTTGCACATAATTGAGTATAGCACGAAATATGTGCATGATGCACATATTTTTCTGCCCAATGTGAAGACAGCTCCTGGGCAAGGGGCCGTACAATTTTATCCATGTATGCGAGCGACACCTGCGCTGCTTACACCCGTGGCACAAGATAAAACTCCCCCGCCGATTGTAGAGTGCACCCCTTAAAGTAGACATTGGAAAAACCCCTTGGGAA
>NZ_JAGTPT010000022.1:0-75155 GCF_018195675.1 Brevibacillus sp. NL20B1 | reverse complement strand
TCCTCGTCCAGTTTGTCACATAAATATCGTACAATAACAACATCGGCTGATGCATATGGAGAACGGTTCTCTCTTCCTCTGTCATCATAGGGGATTGCGTAACCATAAGTGCCACTCCAGCCAAGATAATTATCTTCTGCTCTAGGTAGATGTTTTACTGCAACATAACCAGTTTCATCCGAATCAGCAGGTGAAAGATCAAAACTACTACTAATTCCATTCCATTTATCAACAGCAGTCCAAAGAACGCGAGAGTACTTTTTCTCTAAATTAATGTTTTCATAAATAATGTTTGAGATCTCCCACTTCCCCCCTAGGAAGTTTGCAAATGCACTAGTAGTAAAGAAAGAGAGTGAAGCAACAATCGTAAATAGACCAGCTGCAACTTTAACCCTTTTGCGCGACATAGAGTTTCCTCCTTCTAAAAATTTACATCAATTCAAATACACACCTAAAAACCAATAATTGTAAACAGAGGTATTTTGTTAAATGAATGTGATTAAGAACACTAGAACCTATGTGATGACGGATTTTTCAAAAGCTGGCGAAAGAGCTGAACTCTCCGGATGTGAAAAAATTTACCGAGAATAAGAATAACGGAGGGTTGTGCCGGCTTTCTAATGCCGTCCCTCAGCTGACGTACGAATCCGCTGATTTGGTCGTTTTTTGTTTTGCCCCGTCCAGCTGTACACAAAAAAAGGCACTCCATCATGAAGAAGTGCCTGGGGCTGAAGACAATGTGCCTTTTTATCAAGAAGGTTCCAAAGCAACCGATCTACCATCGTTTCCAGGCAGGAAGGCCTGCACATTGATAAACCGAAGGTGGAGAAAAAGTATATGGCATGGAATGATGGGCCTCAATAGAGCGAGAGAGCCCGATCACCCATTCGCCACGGACTTTGTCTACACGCTGAAAATGAAAACAGGCAAGCATTCGCTTGCCTGTTTCATGCGGGTGCTGTAAGGAATGTTATTGGTTACGCCGTTACCGGTTTGCCTTCGTCCAGCAGTTGACGCAGGACGGTTTGCAGGATGCCGCCGTTGCGGTAGTAGTCGACATCCACCATCGAGTCGAGACGGACGATGACGTCGAACTCGAACTGGCTGCCATCCTGACGGGTTGCTTTCACTTTCAGGCGTTGGCCAGGCTGTACGTTGTCGTTCAGACCGACGATGTCAAACGTTTCCGTACCGTCGATGTTGAGCGACTTCCAGCTTTGGCCGTCGGCGAATTGCAGCGGGAGCACGCCCATGCCCACCAGGTTGGAGCGGTGGATGCGCTCGAAGCTTTCTGCGATGACCGCCTTGATGCCGAGCAGGAACGTACCTTTTGCGGCCCAGTCACGGGAAGAACCGGTACCGTACTCCTTGCCGGCCAGTACCACCAGCGGCGTGCCGTCTGCCTGGTACTTCATGGATGCATCATAGATGGACATGATTTCGCCGGTCGGCAGGTACTTGGTTACGCCGCCTTCGGTGCCCGGAGCGATTTGGTTGCGGATGCGGATGTTGGCAAACGTACCGCGCATCATCACGTCGTGGCTGCCGCGGCGAGCACCGTAGGAGTTGAAGTCTTTGCGTTCCACGCCTTTGGACTGCAGGAACAGACCTGCCGGGCTGGTCGGCGAGATGTTGCCCGCCGGCGAGATGTGGTCGGTGGTGACGGAATCACCCAAGAGAGCCAGTGCGCGTGCGCCGGTGATCTCTTCGATGTGACCGACATCGCCGGTAAGGTCTTTGAAGAACGGCGGCTCCTGGATGTAGGTGGAGTTTACATCCCACTCGTACAGGTCGCCCTTCGGTGCGTCGATTTCGTTCCACGCTTGGTTTTGCGTAAACACGTTCGCGTATTGGGCGCGGAACAGTTCCGGATTCATCGCCTTGTTCATCGCTTCCGCCAGCTCTTGCGGCGTCGGCCAGATGTCTTTCAGGTAAACCGGCTGGCCGTCTTTGCCAGTGCCGATCGGATCTTTTGTCAGGTCGATGTCCACGGTGCCGGCCAGGGCGTACGCGATAACCAGCGGCGGGGAAGCGAGGTAGTTCGCTTTTACCTGCGCGTGGATGCGGCCTTCGAAGTTGCGGTTACCGGACAGAACAGCTGCCACGGTCAGGTCGTTGTCGGCGATTGCCTTGCTGGTTTCTTCCGGCAGCGGACCGGAGTTACCGATGCAGGTGGTGCAGCCGTAACCGACCACGTTGAAACCGATCGCGTTGAGCGAATCCATCAGGCCGGCGTCGATCAGGTACTGGGTTACGACGCGGGAACCCGGAGCCAGCGAGCTCTTTACGAACGGCGGTTTTTTCAGTCCTTTTTCCACAGCTTTTTTCGCCAGGATACCGGCGCCCAGCATTACGCTCGGGTTGGATGTATTGGTACAGGACGTGATGGCTGCGATGACGACGGAACCGGTTTTCAGAGTTGCCGTCTCGCCGTTCGGGTAGGTGACAGTTGCTTCTGCCTTGATCTTTTCTTCGGAGAGGCCGAAACCGCCTTTCTCGATCGGCGTGCGCAGGCTGTTGTTGAAGGATTCCTTCATGTTGGTCAGTTCGACGCGGTCTTGCGGACGCTTCGGACCAGCCAGGCTGGGCACGACGGTGGACAGATCCAGTTCCAGAGTCTCGGTGAAGACCGGATCCGGCGTGTCGTCGGTGCGGAACAGGCCTTGCGCTTTGGTGTAGGCTTCCACCAGGGCGATTTGCTCTTCACTGCGGCCGGTTTGACGCAGGTAGTTGAGCGTTTCGGCGTCGACAGGGAAGAAGCCCATCGTTGCACCGTACTCAGGTGCCATGTTGGCAACGGTCGCGCGGTCTGCCAGCGAAATGTTGGACAGGCCAGGGCCGTAGAACTCAACGAATTTGCCGACCACGCCTTTTTTACGCAACATTTGTGTAACAGTCAGCGCCAGGTCGGTTGCGGTTGCCCCTTCTTTCAGGGTGCCGGTCAGCTTGAAGCCGACAACTTCCGGAGTGACGAAGTAGAGCGGTTGGCCAAGCATGCCAGCTTCCGCCTCGATACCGCCAACACCCCAGCCCAGCACGCCCAGACCGTTGATCATGGTGGTGTGGGAGTCGGTGCCGACGAGGGAGTCCGGGAAGGCCACCAGTTCGCCGTTTACTTCGCGGGTTGCCACCACTGTTGCCAGGTACTCCAGGTTTACCTGGTGCACGATACCGGTTGCCGGCGGAACAGCGCGGAAGTTGTCAAACGCAGTTTGCGCCCAGCGCAGGAAGCGGTAGCGCTCCTGGTTGCGTTCGAATTCCAGCTTCATGTTGTTTTCCAGCGCCTTGTCGTTGCCGAAGTCGTCAACCATGACGGAGTGGTCAATAACCAGGTCAACCGGAACGAGCGGATTGATCCGTTTGGGATCGCCGCCGGCACGCTTCATCGCAATGCGCATCGCTGCCAGGTCGACGACGGCCGGTACACCCGTAAAGTCTTGCAGAACGATACGGGCCGGCATGAGCGGAACTTCCTTGTTTTCGTCGCGGCCTTTTGTCCAGTTGGCCAGTTGTTGCACGTGTTCCTTGGTGATGGCGCGGCCGTCAAACTGACGCACAGCCGCTTCCAGCAGCACTTTAATGGAGAACGGCAGCTTGGAAACTTCGCCGATTCCTTGCTCTTCCAAGCCTTGCAGGCGGTAGTATGCGTACGTCTTGCCGCCCACTTGCAGGGAAGACTTCACGTTGTAAGCATCGTGTTTAGCCAAAGTGCACAACCTCCCTTTTTTACTTGGAGTTTCATCTGATGAAACGCAGTTTCGTTTCTTCGATACGCCCCTATTATACTCGATTTGCTGCTCGGCTTCTACCCCAAAATTCATGATGGCTGCACAAAATCAGTGAAAAAACATGGTGCAGCGTTATGCATACGTTCGAAGAAAGTTCCAGACTTACTATAACCCCATCAGGTAAATGTAATGCGCCATGAACTCCCTTGGCTGGGATTATTCTCCTCGGTCAGCCTGAAAAAATGGCCGCCATCCGTATGACAGCGGCGGGGGAAGTTATGCAATCGCTTCCTTATTATTTTATGGCTTCGTTATACGGCTGCGGGCTGCCGACCACGAAAGCCGGCGATCCCTGCCGCGCAGTCATAAGCCAGCGGTGGCAGGTGGCAGCGAAAGGATGGCTGGTTTTCGCCGCCTTTTACGCACCGATGTACCGCGCATGCAGCGTCCGGGCCAGACTGATGTCGTCTGTACCCTGCACCAGCACACGTCCGTCGGGGAAGACGACCAGCGTGTGCGGGTCGACGTGAAAGCGGAGGAGAAATCTGTTTCGCTCGATGTGCCCCAACGGCGCCAGCCGTTCCGCCAGTTGGTCCAGATCGAGCTGCGCGTCGGCCGCAGGCGAAATCTGCACCGTGTTGCGGCCGCACAAGGAGACAGCCTGTCCCTCCTGAGTGTCCGGCATCAGATAGGTAAACTGACGCTGTCCGCAGGTCGGGCAGTCGGCTCGCCGCCCGTTTTGTACGCGGATCTGCTGGTGACGGTTGGCCCAGATGTCGAAGTGCTCCAGATGGGGATTGAGCGCTTCCTGATTGTCCACCAGCAGTTTCAACGCCTCCGTCGCCTGGTAAGAGGCGACGATGTGAATGATCGGACCGATTACGCCGGCCGTGTCGCAGGTTGGCATTTCCCCCGGATTGGGCGCTTCCGGAAAGAGGCAGCGCAGGCAGGGGGTAATCCCCGGCCGAATGGCCGTAAACGTGCCGGTGGCGCTGACCGCTCCGCCGTACACCCAGGGAATGCCGTGCTTGACGCAGACGTCATTGATCAGATAGCGAACCTGAAAGTTGTCTGTGGCGTCCAGCACGAGCTGGACGTCGGCCAACAGCTTTTCCGCATTGTGAGCCGTCAGGTCGGCCACCACCGGCTCGACTGTCACTTCCGAATTAATCTTCGTCAGCTTGGCGTGGGCGGCTATCGCCTTGGGCAGGTGCTGGCGGGCGTCGTCTTCGTCGTACAACATCTGCCGCTGCAGGTTGCTCGGCTCCACAAAGTCGCGGTCAATCAGGCGGACAAAACCGACCCCGGCCCGGACCATATGGTTGGCCAGCACCGTTCCAAGCGCGCCCATGCCGACGATCGCCACGCGGCTGCGGAGAAGCCGTTCCTGACCGGTCCGGCCAATCGGAGGAAACAGGATTTGCCGGGAGTATCGCGTGTTCACAACTCTATCTCCTTTCTGACTCGTCAGGAAGCGCCAGCGGGTTCCACGGTCCCTGCTGGTGCCCTTTCCACTCGCTGCCGTCTTCCCAGACTTCCTTTTTCCAGATGGGAACAATCTGTTTCAGCCGTTCGATCGCGTACCGTCCCGCTTCAAACGCTTCGCTGCGGTGCGGCGTGGCGACGGCGGCGACGACGGCAATCTCCTCGATTTGCAGGTCGCCGATGCGGTGATGCATGGCCAGTTCCGCTCCCGGCCAGCGCTCGGCCACTTCTCTGGCGATTTGCTTCATCTTTTCTACGGCCATCGGTTCGTACGCCTCGTAGGTGAGGGAGACGGTCCGCTGTCCGTTGGTAAATTCGCGAACGGTTCCGACAAAGGTAAGCACAGCCCCGGCTCGGGGATTGGAGACGAGCCGGACCAGTTTGTCCGCGCTGAGCGGCTCCGTCGTTACGGCAAAGCGCGGCTCTTCGCCGCCGCTCACCGGGGGAAGAATCGCCACTTCGTCGCCTGGTGCCAGCGCCTTGTCCGGTTCGGCATATTCCTGGTTGACGGAGACAAAGCAGCTCCCCAACAGCGGCGCCAGCGCATGATACTGCTCTCCGACTGCCTGCAGCAGGTCGCGGACGAGAGCTCCTTCCGCTACGCTCACTTGAATCTCCCGCTTACCGGCCCTCTCGGCGAGGCCGGCAAACAACAGCACGCGTATTTGCATCGATGCACTCCTCATTTCCCGGTTTTGAACAACCTGACGCCGGGTATCTTTGTACAGGGGAAGCGGCGGCAGGTTGAATGGCTTTCTACCGGAAACGATAACACACCAAAGCGGATACTGTCTAATGGGTGTAACGCTTTGCGCAGTTTCTGCATTGATTTTACAGAGCGCCAGCGGTAAGGTTAGAGGTGATGAGAGATACGACGGGCGACATTCGTCCACCTGGCCCAGGCGGCTTGGACCGGCAGGGGGGACGGCAATACGCCCATTTCCCTCCAAGGGGGGATCAATCGAGGAGGAGCGCAGCATGAGCGATACATTAACCCATTTTAATGACCAGCAGCGCGCCCGCATGGTGGACATCTCCGACAAAAAGGAGACTCGGCGGGAAGCAGTGGCGAAGAGCAGAATTACGATGAAACCGGAGACGCTCGACCGCATCCGGCAAGGGCGCGTGTCCAAGGGAGACGTGCTCGCGGTGGCCCAGGTGGCCGGCGTGATGGCCGCGAAAAAGACGTGGGAGCTGATTCCGATGTGCCATCCGCTGCCGCTGACCGGCGTCGACATCAGCTTTGCCTTTGTCGCCCCCGACACGCTGGAGGTAGAGGCGACAGTCAAAACCACCGGCAAGACGGGTGTGGAGATGGAAGCGCTGACCGCCGTCAGTGCAGCCGCTCTCACTGTCTACGACATGTGCAAGGCGATGGACAAGGGGATGGTTATCGGCCCCACCTGCCTGATGAGCAAAACGGGCGGAAAAAGCGGAGATTATCATCGGATTGAGGAGTAACCAGACATGAGCGGAATATGGAACATGTATCCGCGCAGCATACGGGTTCTCGCCGTCGTTGCCGCCATGACTTCCACGGGCATGGCGTGCATATGGCCGCTGGTCACCATTTACATCCACGATTACCTGGGCCAACCGCTCACCGTAGCCGGACTATTGCTGCTGTTGAACCAGGGAGCCAACCTCGTGGGGAGTGTGGCAGGCGGCATTCTTTTTGACCGCTGGGGACACAGGCGGACGTTTGCGGTCGGTTCTGTCGGCGCGATCGCTGTTTCTGTCGCGCTTGGCTTGACGACCGACTTCACCGCCTACACCGTGCTGCTGTTATTGAACGGATTTTTCTTTGGCACGATCTTTCCTGTACTGAATGCACTGGCTGTCCGCCTCTGGCCGGAAGGCGGGCGCAGAGGGCTGAACGTGATTTACGTCGCGCTCAACATCGGGGTGGCCGTCGGTTCGGCCTTGTGCGGCGTTTTGGCCAGCGTGTCGTTCGCCTGGACGTTTTTCGGAAACGCGATTGCGCAGGCTGTGACGCTGGCGATGTTTCTTAGGTGCCTGCCGCAGCATTTGGCGGATCAACCAAATGAACAGGTTCACGCGGCGGAATCGGCCGAGACAGAGGCGAAGCAGGCTGCGGCGGGAACAAACCATCGGCCGGTTGCCTGGGGGGCGCTCGCCGTGCTCTGCAGCGGCTTGTTGGTCTGCTGGATCGTCTACGTGCAGTGGACGACGGTGCTTTCCGCCTACATGCAGACGCTGGGCATTTCGCTTCGGCAGTACAGTCTGCTCTGGACGCTGAACGGAGCGCTCATCTTGTTTGGCCAACCGCTGATCTCCTGGATCATCAACAGCTTCGCCCGGACGTTGAAAGCGCAGCTGCTGCTCGGCGGGTACGTGTTTGCACTGTCGATGCTCATCCTCTCGCAATCGACGGCCTACGCCGGATTTGTTGCGGCCATGTTTGTGATGACGATCGGCGAAATGCTGGTGTGGCCGGCTGTCCCCACCATCGCTGCCGATCTGGCCCCGGCCGGCCGGGAAGGGATGGTCCAGGGCATTGTCAGCGGTATCGCCTCTGCTGGAAGGATGGCGGGACCGCTCGTGGGGGCGATGGCCTTCGAGGCGCTCGCTCCGCAAGGGATGCTTTACCTGATGGCGGTGTTGGCACTGGTGGCGGTAGGCTGTTTTGCCGCGTACAGCTCGTTCGTCAAGCGGACGGAGACGCAGCCGGCGGTAAGCGTGCCGGAGAAATGAGCCGGGGGAGAGGCCTTTGTCTCCGACTCCGGATGTGAAGCAAATGAAATAGATAAAATGAAATAGGTAATAGGGTCTAATAACATACGCTTTTACGGCAGCGTCCCTCTCGTGCGAGGGGCGTTTATTCATGGTAGACATGGATTGCCCCAGTTCATATTGAGTTCATAAACGCGTGGCATGGTAAGGGGTGAGCCGTGTTGGAGGGTGGTCTGTTGAAAAAATGATACATTTTACCACGAAAATTTCTTGATGCGAAATATGTCCTGTGTCATAATGTTTCGTGACGCGAAATAACAGAGGTGTGGCCTATGAATCCTATGAGGCGCATGTCGAAGCAGTTGATCCAGATGAACAAGGTCTACCTGGACGTCATCGCCCAGGAATTGACCCAATGCGGATTGACCATTCCGCAGATGTTCGTCCTGGGTCCCGTAATAGAGGCGCCCAGGACTATTGGGGAAATCAGCCGGCTGATCGACCTCTCCTACAGCACAGTATCCGGCATCGTCGACCGGTTCGAACGGGACGGCTATGTCAAACGGGTGCGGGACGAAAAAGATCGGCGCATCGTCTGGGTGGAACTTGCCGACACCCCGGAAGCGATCACGCAACGGATTCCCTTTATGCAGGGCGGCTACTTTGACAAGCTGTTCGACGGCATGTCCAGTCAAGAGGTGGAAGATGTGTGCCGATCGCTGACGATCTTGACACACTATTTGGAAAAACGGCAACAATCGTTTCCGAAAAAGGGAGGTAGCTGTACACGATGAATCTTTCCCGCTTCTCCATTCAACGCCCCGTTACCATCCTGATGATGACGGTGGCCCTGCTCATCTTCGGCTTCGTCTCCCTGCCCAAGCTGGCGGTTGAGCTGTATCCGGAGCTGAATCTGCCGGTGGCGGTGGTCGTCACCACCGTCGAGGGCGGCACGCCTGCCGAAGTGGAAAAGCTGGTGACCCGTCCCATCGAGGAAGCATTGGGAACGGTGCCCAACGTAGACAAAATCATGTCCAACTCCATCGAAGGGGCCTCCCAGGTCATCCTGCAGTTCAACTGGGGAACAAACATGGACCAGGCAACGTTGGACATGCGTGACAAGGTGGACTTGATCCGCGGAATCCTGCCGGACAACGCCAAGTCCCCCCGCATTCTGAAATTGGACCCCAACAGTCAACCAATCATGACCTTTTCCCTGACCGGGGAAGAAGACATCGTCAAGCTGAAGGCGATCGCCGAAGACACGATCAAACCGCATTTGGAGCGGATTGACGGTGTTGCCTCCGTCGGCGTCTCCGGCGGCCAGGAGAAGATCGTCGAGGTCGTGCTCGACCCGAACCGGCTGGCCGCTTACGGGATCGGCATTGACCAGATCCAGCAGGCTTTGATGGCTACCAACGTGTCCGGTTCGTCCGGTGTGATTCGCCAAGGCGACACCAAGCTGAGCATCCGGGTCGATGGCGAATACGATACCGTTACCGACATTGGCGAGACGCCGATTCATGTGCAGAACGGCAGCATCGCGCTGAAAAACCTGGCGACGGTCAACGAGACGTACAAAGACGTGACGCAGAAGGCGTACATGAATGGAATGCCCAGCGTCGGCCTGACCATTACCAAAGCCTCGGGCGGTAATACGATTGAAGTGGCAGACGCGGTAAACCGGGAGTTGGAGGCGCTGAAACAGATGCTGCCTCCCAACGTCAAGCTGACCACGATTCTCGACTCGTCCACGTTTATCAAGGATTCCATCTACACGGTCGGAGAGCACGCGCTCTTGGGCGGGGTGTTCTCGATCATCATCCTGTTCCTGTTTTTGAACAGCTTCCGTTCCATGTTGATCGTCTCCATCGTGATTCCGATCTCCGTGGTGGCGACCTTCTGCCTGATGTACTTTACCGGACAGACGATCAACATGATCTCGCTTGCCGGGTTGACCCTGGGGCTGGGTTCCCTGGTAGACTTCGCGGTCGTGATTCTGGAAAACATTTTCCGCTATCGGGAGCAGGGCAAGGGCATGATGGAAGCGGCCCGACTCGGTTCCAGGGAAGTGGGTACGGCGGTGATGGCCTCCGCGCTGGCGCAAATCGCCGTATTTGCTCCGATCGTATTTGTCGAAGGGCTGGCTTCCGAGCTGTTTGGCCCGCTGGCGCTGACGGTCGTCTACTCGCACATCGCCGCGCTTTTGGCTTCGCTGACGCTGGTGCCGATGCTTAGTTCCCGCTGGCTGAAACGAGTGCCGCACACCGAGGGAGAGGCGGTGGCCAACTACCGGGGCCTCAATCCGGTGATGTGGTTCAACAAAGGATTTAACAAAATCGCGCGCGGCTATGGCCGTCTGCTGAAGTGGGCGCTTGGTCACCGCAAGACCGTGTTTGCCCTGACGATCGCCTTGTTTGTCGGCGCAATTGCCCTCACCGGCGGAGTCGGCGCGGAATTTATTCCGAAGATGGACCAGGGACAGATTTCCATCTCCATTAAATTGCCGAACGGCACCATGCTGCAGGAGACGGAAAAAGTGGTCGCCGAAGTGGAACAGCGCGTAAAAGATCTGCCGGAAATGGAGCAGCTGTACACCTCGATCGGCTCCTCCGGCGGCCCGGCGCTCATCGCCAGCGCCATGTCCAACCAGGCGCAGCTGCAAATCAAGCTGGTGCCCAAGGACCAGCGCTCCGTCAGCACCGAGCAGGTGACGGAACAACTGCGCGAACGGCTGGCCGACATCTCGGGGGCGGAGATTGAGGTAACGGAATTGGACCAGTCGGGCGGCCCGATGGGGGCACCGCTGGAAGTGAGCTTGCGCGGGGATAACCTCGACGTGCTGGAAGACATCAGCTCGATCATCGCCGGCGAGATCAAACAGGTGCCGGGCACGCGCAACGTCACCACCTCGCTGGAAGAGACGCGCCAGGAAGTGCAGGTGCTGGTCGATCCGAAAAAGGCGAGCCTGTACGGGCTGACCACCAGTCAGGTCCTGTCCAACGTGCGCACGGCGTTTGACGGCATGACGGTCACCACCTACCAGACGGGGGATGACCAGATTGACGTGAAGATCATGCTGCCCAAGTCGTATCAGGACGACATCAGCTACCTGCAGCAGCTCCGCATCCCGACGGCGAGCGGCGCGCAGGTCGCCCTGTCGTCTGTCGCCGAGATCGTCAAAAAGGACGTGCCGCAGCTGATCAAACGCTCCAATCAGTCGCGGGAAGTGACGATCAGCAGCGATATCGTCGGACGCGACCTGAACTCGGTTTCCAATGACGTGATGGCCAGGCTGAACGCCCTGTCACTGCCGGACGGATACACGCTGGAATTCGGCGGTCAGAGCAAGGAGATGGCCGAGTCGTTCGGCAGCCTGGGACTGGCGATCATTCTGTCGATCGTGCTGGTCTACATGGTGATGGCCAGCCAGTTTGAATCCCTGTTTACACCGTTTGTCATCATGTTCTCCATCCCGCCGACGTTCATCGGCGTGGTCGTGGGCCTGCTTACGACCGGCTATCCGCTGAGCGTTCCGGCGCTGATCGGGTACATCCTGCTCATCGGGATTGTCGTCAACAACGCGATCGTCTTGATCGACTACGTCAACCAACAGCGCAAGCGGGGCGTGGAGCGGAACGAGGCCATCCTTCAGGCGGGGCCGATCCGTCTGCGTCCGATTCTGATGACGTCACTTGCGACGATTCTGGCGATCATGCCGCTTGCCTTTGGCGGCGGGGACGGGAACGAATCGATGGCGCCCATGGCTGTCGTCGTCATCTTCGGTCTCAGTTTCTCCACACTGATTACGCTTGTGCTGATTCCGGTCGTCTACACCTGGTTTGACGATCTGGGGCAAAAGTGGCGCAATCGCAAAGAAAAACGCAAGCAGAAAAAAGCGGCCGGCCAGGAAATGCCGACGTTGGGATAGGAGGCTACACGGTATGAAGATGAACAAGGGAAGTCTTGGGCTGCTGCTGGCCTTGGCAGTTGCCCTGGCAGGTTGTACGGCTCCGGATGCGGCCACGCAGCAGACGCAAACGGATAACAAGCCGGTGCCGGTACAGGTCGATACAGTGAAAAAGGGAAGCGTGTCGACGCGCGCGGGGGTAACCGGGAAACTTGCCCCCAACAAGGAAGTCACCTTGGCTCCAAAAGTGGGCGGCAAGATTGTGCAGCTGAACGTAAAACTGGGGCAGTATGTCAATCAGGGACAGGTGCTTTTCAGCCTGGAGAAAACGGATCTGGAGAATGCAGTGCAGCAGGCGCAGGCGGCGTACGATCTCGCCGTAGCCAACCTGAAGCAGAGTAATGCCGCCTCCGACCAGGGGCTGCAGCAGGCGAAAAACGGTCTGGTGCAGGCCGAACAGGCGCTGCGGGACGCGGAACGCGACTACCAGCGCATGTCTGACCTGTTCAAACAGGGAGCGGTGTCTCCGCAGCAATTGGAACAGGCACAGGCGGCCCTCACCAATGCGAAGACGGCGTATGCCAACGCCAAGGAAGCGCTGGAGATGGCTGAAAAGCAGACGGGAGTGGCCGTCACTCAGGCATCCGTGGAACAGGCCCGCATCTCGCTGCAAAACGCGCGTGAACAGTTGGCCAACGCGACGGTGACCGCCCCGATCTCCGGCTTCGTCTCCGCCGTCAACGGCCAGGTAGGGGAAATGGCTTCGCCGCAAGCGCCAGTGGTCACCATCGTGGATACCGATCCGCTAATCGTCAAGGCAAACCTCTCCGAAGAGGAAGTAACGTCAGTGAAAAAAGGGGACAAGGTGAAGATTCAAATCTCTGCCATCTCCAAGGAGCTGGACGGCACGGTGAGCGCGATCAGTCCCGTGATGGATCAGACGCTGCGCGCGTATCCGGTGGAAATTGCCCTGGCCAAGCAGGACGCTTCGCTAAAGGCGGACATGGTCGTCAGCATCCAGTTTGCGCATCAGCAAACCAACAGCATGCTGGTGGTGCCGCTCAAGGCCGTCTTTGACGAGAACGGCAAGCGGTTCGTCTACAAGCTGGAGGGAGACACGGCGAAAAAAGTGGAAGTGCAGACCGGGATCGAATCCAGCGATCTGGTGGAGGTAAAGGCAGGGCTGAAAGAAGGCGAGCAAATCGTCGTGCGCGGACAGACGCTGCTGAAAGACGGCGCCAAGGTAAACGTCCAGCCGACATCTTGACACTGTTCGCTTGCTAAAGTAGTATGAAAGAGATATCCAACCAGCACAGTCGGAATGCTGCGGCGGCCCTGCAGGGACTTCGCTTCGGGGGGCGACACGGTCGCTGACCCGCCGGATGCTGCTGGGATGGAACGAGACTGCAAACGAAACTGAATAGCATGCAATCACCTTATCAAGAGAGGCGGAGGGACTGGCCCGATGAAGCCCGGCAGCGGATCTGCCTGTGCAGATGCTGTGCCAATTCCAGCAGGAGCATTCCTGACAGATAAGAACGTGGAGATGTCGATCTGCCCCTTTTTCTGTACAGGAAAAGGGGCTTTTTGCTTAGCCGCCGACGTCTGCACGATTTACCCAAGGGAAAGGAACGAGAGACTGATGCGCATCCAACCGTCCGCCATGATTGACCGTCTGCCGACGCAGTTTTTTGCCTCGCTGGTGGCGAAAGTGAACAAGGCCATCGCCGCCGGCCATGACGTAATCAACTTGGGGCAGGGCAACCCCGATCTGCCGACGCCGCCGCACATTGTCGAGGAACTGCAGGAACATGCTGCCCGTCCGGTTCACCACAAGTACCCGCCGTTCAGCGGTCGTGTGGAACTGAAACGGGCTGTCGCCCACTGGTACAAGCAGGAGTTTGACGTCGATCTGGACCCGGAAGAGGAAGTGGCCATCCTGTTCGGCAGCAAGACCGGACTGGTGGAAATCTGCCAGGTATTGCTCAATCCGGGCGATGTGGCTCTGGTGCCGGACCCCGGCTATCCCGATTACTGGTCGGGAGTGGCCATCGCCGACGGGCGGATGGTGATGATGCCGCTGCGCGCCGCGAACGGTTTCCTGCCGGACTACGGCGAGCTGGCTCGAGAGGATCTGGACAAAGCCAAGCTGATGTTCCTGAACTACCCCAACAACCCGACCGCGGTCAATGCGCCGTACGAATTTTTCGAAGAGACGGTCCGCTTCGCCCGCAAGCACGAAATCGTCGTCTGTCACGACTTCGCCTACGGAGCGATCAGCTTCGACGGCAAGAAGCCGGTCAGCTTCCTGCAGGTGCCTGGAGCCAAAGAAGTGGGCGTGGAATTTTACACGCTGTCCAAAACGTACAACATGGCCGGCTGGCGCGTCGGCGCGATGGTCGGCAACCGGGAACTGGTCCGGCTGATCAACCTGATCCAGGACCACTACTTCTGCAGCCTGTTCGGCGCCATCCAGATGGCGGCGGTCCGGGCGCTGACCGATTCCCAGCAGTGTGTCCGCGAGTTGGTGACCGTATACGAAAGCCGGCGCAACGCGCTGTTTTCCAACCTGCACCGCATCGGCTGGGAGGCGGCACCGTCGCAGGGCTCGTTTTTCACCTGGCTGCCGGTGCCAAAAGGGTTTACCTCTGCCGAATTTGCCGACTTGCTGTTGGAAAAAGCCCATGTCGCTGTCGCACCGGGCGTAGGTTTCGGCCCCACCGGCGAAGGGTACGTGCGCGCAGCGCTTTTGGCCAGCGAAGAGCGGCTGGCGGAAGCAGTAGCGCGGATTGAGCGTTTGGGTATTTTCTCCCCGTGCAACTAGCAATATATCGTTCATGTGATTGAGAACTGACCGCCAGTGTGTTCGCAAAACGCCCTGGCGGTTTGATTTTTTGGGAAGCGAGGCGGAGGCCGGGGGCAGTGCCGCGTCCGGGATGGGCCCCGCCCAAAATAGGCGAGTGCCGCATAGTCCAAAACCGGGCGGGCGAATACTATAAAAAAGCGCGGCGGGCGCGATCACGAATGACGCGCCCATGCAAAAAAATCCATTCTCAGTAAAAATCATTCTCAGCATTGACAGATAATGATTTTCATTATACGATGGGTGTGGTAATGATAATTGATCTCAATGATCACGTTTGTTCGGCAGGAGGGTATCATGCGCTACCAGATCAACGGATATACGGACATGTATACGGTCATCTCCAATGAGCGCAAGATAGGCGGCGCCGTAGAAGCGGGTCTGATTCGCCTGCGGTCCGGCGAGGAGTTTGCCAACGCCGTGCTCACACGGTTGGAGATGTCCGGCGCACAGTTTTGCTCGCTCGGTTTTGTCACGGAGGAGGGCAAGCGGCTCATTGTCCATATCAATGACATCAGCATGATCGCCGACGCGGTGCACGTAAACGTGTGTGACCTGCGCAACGAGGTGATGCGCGCGGAGAAGATGGCGGAGCGGCTTAAGCGCTTGAAGCGGCTGTGCCAGTTGAACGAAGGAAGCTGCACGCCGACGTTCCGTGAAGAAGCGCTGTTGCTTGCTGAAGACATTGGCTTCGATGTGGCGCGCGAACACGTCGATCTGTCATTCCTGCCGCAGACGGAAAATGCCCGGGTGGTTCGCATCGCATAGGGAACCCGAACCCTGAACCCTGGCGCGCGATACAAACGAACACGATCCAGAGAATGAGACGGGAAGCGGTTTACGCTTCCTTTTTTGCTTGTCCAAGAGAACAATAGCCAAAACCTATTCCGTCTATAGCAAGCATAGATTGGACTTCTCCCGGCGTGAGTGATACAACAAGGATAAACTCAATCAAGGGGGAACGGAACATGGAGTACGCTTTTTCACAATCGGTTGGCGCACTGAGCTCCTCGGCCGTGCGGGAAATTCTGAAATTGACACAGGGGACCCCGGTGCTGTCGCTGGCTGGCGGACTGCCGGCAGAGGAGTTTTTTCCGCTCGAAGAAATGAAGGCTGCATTTGACCGCGCGCTCAGTCAAGGGCCGAAATCGCTGCAATACGGTCTGACGGACGGGTACCTACCGCTTCGCGAGTGGGTGGCATCCCGGATGAAACAAAAGAACATGAACGTGGGCGTGGAAAACATGCTGCTTACCACCGGCTCCCAGCAGGCCGTCGACTTGCTCTGTCGCGTCTATCTGGACGAAGGCGACGTCGTGCTGGTAGAAAACCCCACCTATTTGGCTGCTCTGCAGCTGTTTCAGTTCCGCGGCATTCGCGCTATTCCGGTGGAGGGGGACGACGAGGGCGTGGACATGGAGGATCTGGCCCGCAAGATCGCCCAGTACCGTCCCAAAATGGCCTATGTGATTCCCACGTTTGCCAACCCGACCGGCAAGGTATGGAGTCTGGAACGGCGTCTCGGCCTTTTGCGCCAGTGCCGCGACAACAACATCCTGATCCTGGAAGACGACCCGTACGGCGAGATTCAGTTTGACGGGGAGGCGCCGTATCCGACCATCTTCTCGCTGGATCAGCACCCCGAAGGTTCGGCGGTCGTCTACACCAGCACCTTTTCGAAAACGGTGGCGCCGGCGCTGCGGATCGGCTGGGCGATCGGAGACGCTCAGGTAATCCAGACGATGGTCAGAGCGAAACAGGCCGTCGACCTGCACTCCAGTTCCATTGACCAGATTGCGCTGCATCAACTGCTGTCCCGCTTCGATCTGGACGCCCACATCAGCAAGATCCGTGCCGCCTACCAGGAGCGGATGGAATGGATGCACCAACTGCTGGCCAGCAAGAATTGGAGCGGCATTACCTGGAACAAGCCGCGGGGAGGCATGTTCCTCTGGGTGAAGCTGCCGGAACACATCCATTCGGAAAAACTGCTCGCGCAGGCCGTGCGGGAAGGCGTCGCGTTCGTACCGGGCATCCCGTTTTACGCAGCCGAGCCGCAGGTGAACACGATGCGGCTCAACTACACCCTGTTGAACAGGGAAGATACCAAGCTGGCCATCGACCGGCTGGACAGCGCCATTGCCGCCTACACCGCTGTTGTGACGCAGTAGGCAGCAGACCGTGCAACAGCGGAAGCTGAAAAGATGTGATTCTCATACGAAAGAAGAGTCCTCTGTGATGAGGACTCTTCTTGTTTTCGGCGGAAGTGCCTCCCCGTACTTATTCCTCCGTTTCTTCCAGCGTGCAGATGGCGCTCGGCCGCTTGATGCGGAGCACGACGCACTCGTAAACGCGGAAGAAGCTGTTCATTTGCTCGTCGCCGAGGAACGCGGTGTCGAAGTCTTCGGCGATCGCCAGGTCCAGATTGTGCCGGCCGGTGGCAACCAGCACGCCGGTGCGTTCCTTGATGGTGGGGGATTGGTACACCCCGTCGGTCACCAGATTGCGAATGTGCTCGATTTCCAGGACGTTGGTCCCCTTGTGGACGCGATGCAGCAGCGAGTACAGTTCCGGAGAGACGACCAGCGCGTACGGGCCGCTGTGTCCCATCTTCAACAGCTTGTTGCGGGCCTCGACGATGTCAGCAAATGCGTTGCCGGATTCCATCCAGTCGCTTTTCAAGTGGGTGAGGCGCCCCTTGACGTTCATCAGGCCGGGCAGATCAAACTCCTTGGAGCCGTTGAAAATCAGGTCGTCTTCCATCAGAGCGCATCCTGCGGCCGCATTGGCTGCGGCACTCATGTCCAGCGGCATCCCCAGGGTGCGGGCCTGGGCGACGTCGCGCCAGTACAGCACGAAGTCTTTGTACAGGATCGGGATGGTCAGGCTGACCCGTCGGCTCGGCTGGGTCAGCTCCAGGGATTCGCCGCGCAGGCTTAAGCCCCCGAAGCGGGATTCCTCGTAAATGTCGTTGGTAATCGTCTGGATGCCTTCGCCAAGCGGTCCGTAGATATCGATAAAGCGGCGTCCGACCAGTTGGCGGCGGGCCATCTCGACGACGGTCTCGTCCAATTGGTGCCACTCGTCTTTCGTCAAGGGAGAGTCGGGAAACTTGCGGAGCTTGTCCATCGTTGCTACCTCCAATTCGTTCAAAAATGGTGAAGAAGAAACGGCCTTTTACAACCCCTTCAAACTGCCGACGGTCAATCCTTTTTTGGCTGCCGGGGCGGAAACGGCATGTGCGGCTCCCGGTGCTTTTCCGGCGTGTGCTGAACCGATTTGGGCCGCGGAAGCCTGCAGGTGATCCACCTGGTGAATGTCGTGCCCCTCGTCATGGTCGGTCAGGTCAGGACGGCGGTCGTCGTCGGAAAAGCGTTCGCTCAGCGCGGCAATGATCTCCTTGACGCGGAGGTAATCTTCCTGGGTCGCTTCGCGCATGCTGCTCAGGACACTGCGCGTCTCCTCGTCCTGAAACTCGTACAGGGAGAGTTCCAGGTGTTCGCGGAAGTTGTGCAGGCCGAACCGTTCCAGATTTATGTCGGAAAGCAGGCGGGAAAACTCCCGATCGCTCAGTTGTTTCGCCTTGTCCCCGTCGATGAGGGAGTCGAGGTAGGGAATCAGCTCGTTCAGGCGGCCGAGGCGCTGTTCTTCTTCCTCCAAGATGTGGTGATAGTACAGGCGGGTGTGTTCATCCTGCGCCGCGTCGATAATCGGCTGGATGATGCCCATGAAGCGCTCGATAAAGCCGCTGGTGCGGGTAAATATGGCGTGCAGTTGTGACATCTCTTGCACCCAACGCTACCTCCTCACTGGTAAGTGTCTCTTCATTATATCATATCGCTGGAAAAAGGCACCGGGCAAGAACAATGCAGGATCGGTCTTAGTATTTCTGCTGACACAAAAATGTTACCTCGGAGAGTATTGTCAAAGCTAATTGGGAATGATAATATTTATCAATAATAGTGAGATTCATTATCAATTAGAAAACAAGCGAGACACAACATACAACGATTCAGCAAACCATTCAAGTAGGAGGGAATTACCATGTCGTCCATTCTCGTCATCGGCGGTGACCGCCTGGGCAATATCGTTGATTTTTTGCAAAATCAAGGATTTACCGAGATTCATCACGTGACCGGCCGGAAAAGCTCGCAAACCGGCGTGAAAATCCCGACCGGCGTCCACATGATTTTGGTGCTGACCGACTTCGTCAACCACAATCTGGCCAAGACGGTGAAAAATCAGGCAAAAGACCGGGAACTGCCGATTGTGTTCTGCAAACGTTCTTGTGCAGCCATTGCCAAGGCTCTTCTGCACGTGGCGTAAATACATAACCTCCTGAGTGGGCAGACTACATTTCGAGTCTGACAACAAACGGAGGAATGGCACGTGAAACAGAACCGGCTCGACGAACTGCCGATTGCCCGCTTGACAGAGGCCCAGCTTCAGCAGTTGAAGCAGGCGGAACAACAGATCAATGAACAGGGCAGCGGCGTGTATTTGATTGCCTTTGAAAAACAAGCCCCGTCACGGTAGACGGGGTTTTTTGTTGGGGGCGAGAGCCGGTGCGGCAAGTCAGCATCACCTGCGAGGCGGGAGGGGCTTAGCTTAGGTGAACACGAACTGTGCCAACCGCTCCTTCAGCGCGTCAATGCCGATGGCAAATCCGAGACATTGACTGGATTGAATAATGAACGCGTTTAGTCCGATCACTTCTCCGTTCAGATTGATCAGCGGACCGCCGCTGTTACCGGGGTTGATCGCCGCGTCTGTCTGAAAAATATCCTCGTACATCCGCCTGGCCACCTGCAGGCGCCGGTTTTTGGCACTGATGATGCCGGCCGTGACGGAGTTTTCCAGACCGAGCGGGGAACCGTCTGCTCCCGTAGGGGCAAACTGCCTCAGCGAAACGCGAGCAGCGTGAGGCGCACGGCCAGACCGGAGCCGGACGCTGACGGACACGTATCCGCTTCCAGACGGCGGAGCAGAATGTCGGCCAACTGCCGGCGCTCTTCCCGCGTGGCACTCTCCCAGATGGAGGACCAATCAGCCAGCATTTCCTGCCACTCGTCCGAAACGGCCGCAAGAGGGCGGCACTGCGCTGCGGCCAGCGCCTCCTGTTCCGCCTGTTTCAGCTCTCCCAGCTTGGCGCGGTACTCTCCCAGTGTGATGAGCCCTTCGGCATAGGCGTCTTCCCAGCGTTTCCGCCTTTGCCGGCATTTTTTCAGCAGCGCTTCCGCTGCCGCCATTTCCGTTTGAGCTGCCCCGGACGCGACAGCTTCGCGGCAGGCCGCACGCAGTTCCTCCCCGTAGCGGTGGAGGTGGCTGATCACTTCCCGGGCCAGCCGATCTTCGCGGATCGCGGCGGCCTGACACCCGCCCTTCTGCCTGTTTTTGCACAGGTAATAGTAGTGCGTGTAGCGTTTACCGTTGGGTTTTTTGGTCCGGGCCGTTTTGCCGCGCATCGGTGAGCCGCAGCGGGAGCAGTACAGGAGGCCGGAAAAGATGAACGGCGAAGAGAGGACCCGGGGATGAAGAGACCGCCGCTCCGCAAGCCGCTGTTGGACGGCTGCAAACGTAGAGGCATCGACGATGGCCGGATGTGCCCGTTCGACGAGCATCCACTTTTCCGGCCGGTTGAGCCGCTGGCCGCCTTCCGCGTAGTTCCACCGCAGGGCTCCGTAGTATACCGGATTTTTCAACAGGCGGGTCACCGCACCGGGGCTCCAGCGGGCACCGTGTTTTCCGCGAAAGCCCTCATGGTTGGCCCATTCGGCAATCTGCCGGGGTGTCCATCCGGCCAGAAAATGCCGGAACATGCCGCGCACTGCCTCTCCCTCTGTCGGATGCACCACCAGCCGGCCGTCCTGCCATTCATAACCGTAGGGCGGGGGGCCGCCCGGCCGTTTTCGCTCCCGCACCATCTGCTCCATCCCCAGCTTCACTCGCTCCGCCAGGTTTTCCCGCTCCCATTGGGCCAGAGCCGCCACCAGCGTGATGAACAGCCGGCCGATTGCCGTCGTCGTGTCGTAGACTTCCGTGCAGCTTTTGAAGCGGACGCCGTACCGTTCAAACTGGCTCAGCAGCCGGTACAGATCCAGGACGGAGCGGGTCAGGCGGTCCAGCCGGTACACCAGCACCACGTCGATCCGCCCCAGCCGCACGTCTGCCAGCATCCGCTGCAGCGCAGGCCGGCGCGTATCCTTGGCACTCTCGCCTTCGTCGGCGTAGATGTCCGCCAAGGTCCAGCCCTGGGAGCGAATGTAGGCGAGCAGCCGCTCCCGCTGGGCGGCCACGGAAAATCCCTCCTTGGCCTGTTCTTCCGTACTGACGCGAATGTAGACAGCCGTTCTCATCGAACCACCTTCCCTCATCGCGGATGGTAGAGTCTACAGCAGGGAAGCGGTGCATATGCCTGGACAGCCAAAAAAGCCCCGCCGACGTTCCTGGCGGGACTTTAGCGGGGCGCGGACAGCCGGTGCAGCCGACTATATCCACTTCTGGCCCCAAGCGTGAATCGATTCGATCACGGGGCGCAGATCTTTTCCTTTTTCCGTCAGATGGTATTCAATGCGGACGGGAGTTTCCGGAAACACCTTGCGTTCCAGAATGCCCAGTTCCTCCAGTTCTTTCAATCGTTCCGACAGCATTTTATCGCTCATGTGCGGCACCATTTCGCGGATGTCCTTGAAACGGACAGCCCCGAGCAGCAGCACATGGATGATCAGTCCGGTCCATCTCTTGCCGAGAATGTTCATGGCCCCTTCGTACTTCGGGCACATTTGCTCGCCAGCAAATTCTTGACCCACGTCGGTGTCACCTCTGCGAAACAGCTTATTGTGTTGTCCTTAATTGTAACATACATACTTGAGAAAGGTAAGTTGCATTCACTCCCAAGCGGCACTCGCCATTTAGTCCTCGGTTTGCCGCTATGGCGGCAGGCGGGGAACCAATGCTGATGACCCATTCGCCCACCTTCGTGTCGGCTGAACTGCCCAGCCGCAGCGGGGTCAGCTTGCAATCCGCGTCGATCTTGATAACAGCGTAGTCGCGAACGCGGTCGGTCAGCACCCGTTGTGCTTCAAACACCTTCCCGTTGTACAGTTTGACGTAGATGGTCCGCGATTTTCCTATCACGTGCTCACTGGTGAGAATGTATCCTTTGGGATGAAATATAAAACCGGAGCCGTAACTCCGCTCGGAGGGAAGTGGCGACTCGTCGGTGATCAGACTGCGGATCAGCGATTCCATTTTGTGCCCGTGGGGCGTATCCTCGGTCACAATGGAGACGACGCCTGCCTTGACGCGCTCCACAATCGGCACGAAAAAGTTGAGAGGATGTAAACTGCTGCTCACAGGGTACTTGACTTTGGTGTAATGGGACCATTTTTTACTTTTCACGGTATCTCCCCCCACAGCAGATAGGTATGTATCATCTTATGGCACAGCAGGGAGGAAGGGACGCCCAAATATTTACGAGATGGATATATCAATAATTTTAATTGATATAATAAAGAAATAGGATTGGTATAATCATAATAAAGGTCTTATAATACTTATATAGAATATTTCGAACATATAGCGCATTCGACAGTGCAGACAGCGTGTTGGAGGGATGTAGAGAGATGGATGTCAAAACAATTATTCTCGGGTTTTTGAGCTACACAGAGATGAGTGGGTACGATATCAAACAGGCGTTTTCCAACAGCATCGGCTTTTTCTATGACGCCAGCTTCGGTGCCATTTACCCGGCGCTCCGCAAGCTGGAGGACGAAGGATACGTAACCAAACGGGAAGTCATCCAGTCGGGCAAGCCGAACAAGATCCTCTACAGCATCACGGAGGCCGGTCGGGAGGCGTTTCGCAAGGAGATGCTGACCCCGATACTGCCGCCGGTGCTGCGGTCCGACATGCTGGTCAAAATCTTTTTCGGCAAGAGCCGCACGCCAGAGGAGCAAAGGGAACTGATGCAGGACTGTCTGGAGATGCAGCGGGACTTGCTCAAGCACACAAGACACTCGTACCAGGATCTGCAGCAGCACCTTGACGAGTACCAGCGATTCTGCTGGGAGTACACGATCCACCACCTGGAGACGACGATTGCGTTTTTGGAACAACACATGCCGGCTCTGCTGAAACAACAGACCGCCTGTCCCCTGTAGGGAACGGACGAGACTGTCCGGGCCGCAGCGAATTAAGAGAGCAGATAAAAAAGCGAAGGGATTTTGCGTCCCTTCGCTTTTTTGTGCGGCGATTGCATCGTTACTTCAGATTTTCCGGGTTGAGGCATTCCAACTCCGGAACGACAAAGCGGCCGTCTTTGCGAATCAAGCGGTCGTCAAACCAGATTTCGCCGCCGCCCCACTCCGGACGCTGGATGCAGACCAGGTCCCAGTGGATGGACGACCTGTTGCCGTTGAACGCTTCATCGTAGGCTTGACCGGGTGTGAAGTGGAAGCTGCCGTCGATTTTTTCGTCAAACAGGATGTCTTTCATCGGGTTCTGGATGTACGGGTTCACCCCGATGGCAAATTCGCCGATGTAGCGCGCACCTTCGTCCGTATCGAACACTTCGTTGATCCGTTTGGTATCGTTGGCGGTCGCGTCGATGATTTTGCCGTCCTTGAAGGTCAGCTTGATGTTGTCAAACGTGAAGCCCTGGTACGGCGACGGCGTGTTGTAGCTGATGACGCCATTGACGGAGTCGCGAACGGGAGCGGTGAACACTTCGCCATCCGGGATGTTGGACTGTCCGGAGCACTTGATCGCCGGAATGCCTTTGATGGAAAAGGTCAGATCGGTGCCCGGGCCGGTGATGCGCACTTTGTCCGTCTTTTCCATCAGCTCGACGAGGCTGTCCATTGCCTTGTCCATTTTGCCGTAATCCAGAGTGCAGACCTTGAAATAGAAGTCTTCGAAAGCATCGGTGCTCATGTTGGCCAACTGGGCCATGGACGCATTGGGGTAGCGCAGCACGACCCACTTGGTCTCCGGCACGCGCACGTCCAGTACGGGACGCAGCAGGAGCTTGTTGTAGAGCTGCATCTTGTCCCCCGGTACGTCGGACAGCTCGCTGATGTTGTCGCTGCCGCGAATGCCGATGTAGCAGTCCATTTGCTTCATGAAGGAAACTTCTGCATCGCGCATCACGCCCAACTGCGTCTCATTTGCGCCAAGCAGCAGTTCCCGTTGGATCGCTTGGTCGATCAACTGCACGTACGGGTTGCCGCCCGCCTCGTACACCTTGCGGATGACGGCGCGAACCAGTTCGCTTACCTCGCCGATCGCATAGATGAGAACGTTTTCATCGCGCTGGACGCGCGTCGAGTAGTTCACCAGCACATCGGCCAGTTTTTCGATACGGGGATCTTTCATTGCACAGACGTACCTCACTTTCCATTGCACTAGTATGTATTGTAAATATTGTACACAAATCGACGAGAAAAAAGCTACCCGTGGTCAGGGTAGCGTGCGTATAAAACGCGCTGTGCAGGATTCGGTGCTAATGTATATGCTATGATTGGCGCAGATGTGCGCTGCCGTTTTAATTGTCGCAGGAACAACCAACGATCACCAGCAGGATGAACAGGATCAACACCAGAGTGAAATCGTCCAGGTCGCCGTTAAAGATGCTGCTCATCAAACATCCTCCTTTTGTTTGTTAAGCCTCTTGTGCTTACACCCATAACATATGGGTTTTCACACAGAGCCGTAACGGGCAAATGCCCATTTTTGGGAAGTATATTATTCTGAAAACATGGAAAAGCTAGAGGATACGTAAAGACTACGCGATATGAAAGGATGGCAGTTGTCATGCGCAGAGCTTTGCTTCACGAGGCTCCGACGATTTTGATCAGCGTCGGCGAGGATTTTAAATCGATCGTATGGAAGGCACAGTACGATATGGACTTTAACACGGAATGCCTGTTTTGCTTCTCCGAGCGAATCACCGGCTATCGCGTCGAGGACGAGCTGGGCCGTTCCGGAAAAGTGGCTGTCTGCCCGCATTGCGAGAAAGTGAACGCCATATACGCTTGATCGTCGGCAGTGTTGCCGAAGCGATGCCGCTTGGTGGCTGCGCCCGGCGGTTGATCCCTGTCCGGTCTTGTTCTTTCGTCCGGCGGGAGGTCAGCCGCCGGGCGTTTTTTTCTGCTTGGGAATGTCAATCCATCCACCAAGTACCACCTCGTTTTGGGCAGGATTGCAGAAAGAAGGCTCGAATACGTAGGGGGAGTACACAGATGCGGATAGAGGTGAACCCATGTACAAGAAATGCAGCCGCTGCGGAAGTGGCATGGAGCTCGTGCTGCGCAACGTCGTGTACCGCGGCCGCGTGAAAATCATGAACGTGCCGGTACACGTCTGCGAAAACGATGCTTGCAGCCATTCCCAGGTGGTGGACGTCATCAAAGCTGATCTGAAGAAACTGATGGAGGAATGGGGCCAACATCCGCAGCGCCAATCGATTAATTTTGAAGACGTGTCAGAACTTTCCCATTTGATGGTGCTCATCGCCAAAGAGAAAGAGGATGCGACTGTGCGAGAGGCGTTGCAGGAGCGGGTGAACGAATTGTTGGACCTGTTTTTGCTGGCCCGATCGCTGGGGGACCAGAAATGGATGCACGAATTGCGACAGCGTTTGACGAAAATCATGGTCTAGGCGAACCGGGTTGTCCTCACGAAAGGACGGCTCTTTTTTCGCTGTGCCGTAAGAATTCTGCTGCATTTACGAGATATCGCCGCGCGCTGGCCTGCGGGCTGTATCGCACGGGAAACGTAGACTTCGCCGATGCGATTCCGTATACTGGTAGACGCATGCACCAGATGTGAGAGGAGCGATTCTTCGTGACGGAAGTACAACTGCACACGCTGGAGGAACTGGATCAATTCGTGTCGGGCGCGGGCAAACGGCTGCTGTTCAAGCACAGCACGATCTGCCCGATCAGCACGACCGCTTATGAAGAGTTTCAGGCGTTTCTCAGCGAACAGCAACTTCCCGCGGCGGTCATTCTCGTGCGCGAGGACCGTCCTGTCTCCAACGCGGTGGAGGAGCGCTTTGCCATCAAACACGAGTCCCCGCAGATTTTTCTGCTGGAGGACGGCCAGGTAAAATGGCACACCTCCCACTGGAAAATTACCAAGGACGCCATCCGCGAGGCTGTGCAAGGCTAGAGCGGATGCAGCGAACGGCGGGGGAGGGGCGAACGCAAGCGTCCGCCTCTCTTCGCTGTCGGCCTCGTCCCAGGGTGGCGCCGCGAATGTGAAACTGCACAAAAAAACGGGTGGGCTTGTAAGGGCCGCACCCGTTTTTTTGTGAGAGCAGACGGTTACTCCCAATACAGTTCCAGTTTGTCGCCGTTCTTTAACACCGTGTGGTACGAAGCCGGCTCCCCGTTGACGAGCGTCACCAGGCGAAAGTTGCCTTCGCCCGTCGGCTTTTCCAGCGGGACGTCGACATAGCGGAAAACGTCACTGAACAGGGGCGCGACGGGCTCGGCTGCCTTAACGGTAATCACCGCGCCGTCCCGGACGGGATCGTCCGCCTGTGCCGGTCGGCCGTCCACCGTGACGGATACGCCGCCCACAGGCAGCACGACAGGCTGACCGTTGAAGTGGACGGTGATCGTCTCCTGCCCCCACTCCTCGGGAGGAATGACGTCGCGGATGGCGGGAATCGACAGTTCTTCCACCCGGAATGCCAGCTCATCGCCCTGCCGCACGCGATCGTCCAGTGCGGCCGGTTTGCCGTTTACCTCCACCCGGAGGTTGCGGGTTGGCAGGGTGTACGAGCGGCCGTTGACGCTGAACCGGAGGGGAGGCGGCGCTGCTTCGTCTCCGTCCGGGAGCAGCCCCGCTTCCCGCAGCACCTCTTCCACCGTACCGGGCAGACGGATATCCAGCTTACTGCGGTCGGCGAGAGGGGCGTCCAGCGGTTGCCGCACGCCGTTGACCAGGGCGATGGGGCCGAGTGACAGCGGCTGGCCGTTGCAGGTGAGCTCCAGCGTGTCCAGGCGGTCCAGCAGATCCAGCACCCGCGCCTCCGCTTCGCGGCCGTCCTGACCGGGCACGACGACGATCACATCGCCGTCCGCCACGGGGGCGTCCAGCCCCGACGCTTCCCCGTTTTTCTCGATGACGGGCGGGGTGCCGTGGCCGCCCGGAATGATTTTGATTCGGCCGTTTACGGTCAGCGACATCGCCATGCCGGGGCGGCCGTAGAGACGGCGGATGTCCATGCCGGCCGCAATCAGCGCGTCGCCGACCGTCATTTTGCGCAGGTCGAAGATGCGGATCGGCACGTCGTTGACGGTGACGGTCACGTATTTGATCGGATGGCGGCGCGCCGCGACGGCGATGCCGACCGGTGTGACGAATTCCGGTCCGGTGATGTCTGGATGTTCGTCCACAAACTGCCGGATGGCATCTGCGCCCCGGACCGCGACGCGAGACGGCGGCAGCTTCAGCGCTTCCGCGACGCGTTCTGTCAGTCTAGGCGTCAGGCTGCCCCCGCCGATCAGCATCACGGCTTGCGGCGGCTTGCCGTTCAGTTCCAGGATTTTGTTTGCGATGTTGACAGCCAGGTGGCGGATGTCACTGTCGATGGCAGCTGCCACCTCGGCAGACGACAGGTTGTGCTCCATCCCGAGTATGTCGGTGAACGATACCGTTTCGCTGGAAGAGAGCGCCCGCTTCACTTCCTCTGCCATTGGGAAGTCGAGCAAAAAGGCGTTCATCAGGGCATCGGTAATCTCGTCCCCGGCTACCGGCACCATGCCGTAGGCGGTGATCGTCCCTTCCTCGGTCAGGGCCACGTCGGAAGTGCCGGCGCCAATGTCCACCAGCGCGATGTTCAGCCTGCGCATGGTGACAGGGATCAGCACGTTGATCGCCGCGATCGGCTCCAGGGTCAGCGCCTGCATTTCCAGGTCACAGTGCTTCAGCGCAGCCAGCAGCGAGTCCACGACCACGCGGGGCAAAAACGTGGCGATCACCTCGACGCTGGCTGTGTCCCCGCGTTGGTGGAGCAGGTTGCCGATCAGTTCGCCGTCCAGGTAGTAGTTGACGACGCTGTATCCAACGCAGTAGTAGCGGGTGACGTCCCGTTCGTTCAGTTCATGGGCCAGTTGGGCCTGGGCTTCCTGAACGGCGGAAAACTCCAGGGCCAGCACGTCGTCGCGGGAGATGGTTGCGTGCGGGGCAATCGGCATATCCATCCGCACCCGCCGCGTCCGCAGCGAACGGCCCGCCGCCGCCACAGCCACCCGTTTCAGTGAGCCGTGCGTTTCTTCCAACTGCTTCTTGACCTGCCGAATGACTTTGGCGACGGCGTCGACGTCGTGAATCTGTCCGTCCAGCATGGAACGTTCGTCATGTTCGCGAATGGCGCAGTCGATGATGCGGAACCGATCGCCCGAAGGCTCGACGATCAGCCCGATTACGCTGCGTGTCCCAATATCCAAAGCAAAGATCAGCTCATCCGAAGCTGTTTGCACAATGTCCGACAAAATCAGGTCACTCCTCATTCCATAGGAAAATCCGGGAAATCACTTCGGGAATGTTTTCGACTCGAAGTGCGGAGAATCCTGTCGAAACAGGCAATCTTCTCGACAAGAGGAAAAATTGCAAACGTTTTAAAACAAATTTGCAATTTACTTTCATGCTTTTTGGCGCTAAACTGCTGACAAGGGCAATTTGATTGATTATAATAACCCTAATTTATTGTGGTGAGAACAAAGAAGACGAGGAGAGTGGAGCGAAGATGGCACACGACCAAATCGAAACCATGCGCAAACAGATTGACGAGATCAACCTGCAGATTCTCGCATTGATCAACAAGCGGGCCGAACTCGTTCAGGAGCTGGGCAAAGAGAAAGTAAAGCAGGGCGTCAACCCCTTTGATCCGGAACGGGAGCGCCAAATGCTCACCCAGCTGGTGGAGAACAACAACGGTCCGTTCAGCGACAATACGATCCGCCATCTGTTCAAGCAAATTTTCCAGGCGTCGCTCGATCTGATGAAAGACGACAATAAAAAGGTTCTTTTGGTCAGCCGCAAAAAACAGCCGGAAGACACTGTGATCACGATCAAGGGCGTGGAGTTTGGCGGAGGCCGTCCGATCATGATCGCCGGCCCGTGCTCCGTGGAGAGCTACGAGCAGGTGCGCGCCGTGGCGGAGAATCACGTCAAGCGCGGTCTTCGCGTGCTGCGCGGAGGAGCGTACAAGCCGCGTACCTCGCCGTACGACTTCCAGGGCCTGGGCGTGGAAGGCCTGGAGATTCTCAAGCGGATCGGGGACGAATTCAACCTGGTGACGATCAGCGAAATCGTCAATCCCGCTGACCTGGAACTGGCCACCCGCTACATCGACGTCATTCAAATCGGGGCCCGCAACATGCAAAACTTTGAGCTGCTGAAAGCGGCCGGCCGGATCAACCACCCGATCCTGCTGAAGCGCGGGTTGTCGGCGACGATCGAAGAGTTCATCTACGCTGCGGAGTACATCCTGTCCGAGGGCAACAAGCAGGTGATGCTCTGCGAGCGCGGCATCCGCACCTACGAAAAAGCGACCCGCAACACGCTGGACATCTCTGCCGTGCCGCTGTTGAAACAGGAGACCCACCTGCCGGTATTCGTCGACGTAACCCACTCCACCGGCCGCCGCGATCTGCTCCTGCCTACGGCCAAGGCCGGTCTTGCTGTCGGCGCGGACGGCATCATGATCGAGGTGCACCCGGATCCGGACGTCGCTCTGTCCGACGCCAAGCAGCAGGTCAACATCCCGCAGTTCAACCACATCCTCGACGAACTGCTCGCATCCGGTCTGTACAAGGAAGCAACGCCAACGGTGCAGCGCTGATTCGTCCGTCTTGCATAAAAAAAGTGTCCAGGGCTCTTCCGATCGGCGGGAGGGCCCTCTTCATTTGACGAAACACGTCCCAACCAGTAAGCTAAGCACAAGAGGACATGGCTGAAGGGAGCGAAGGCGGATGAGTGAACAGGAGCACTGCTGTGCGCCGGAGCGGTCCACGCCGCGGCCGGACAAGATCAAGAGCAATCTCATCTCCCGGCTGAACCGGGTGGAAGGACAAATTCGCGGCATCCGCGGCATGGTGGAAAAGGACGTGTACTGCGACGACATCCTGAATCAGATCGCGGCGGCCCAGTCGGCGCTGAATGCGGTGGGCAGAATGCTGCTGGAAGGGCACATGAAAAGCTGTGTCATCGACCGCATTCAACAGGGAGACAGCGAGGTTATTGACGAACTTTTGAAAACGATGAACAAACTGATGAGATGAGGGGCCGCTCGCCTGATAAACGATTGCAACCGGGCACGGCTTGTCGTATCATAAGTGCATACATTTATGAAAATGATCATGAAAACCATATTATGGGGAAAGTGAGGGTATGTGATGCCGGTTACTATCTATGATGTGGCACGAGAAGCGGGAGTTTCGATGGCGACGGTTTCCCGGGTTGTCAACGGAAACCCGAATGTCAAACCATTGACGCGAAAAAAAGTATTGGCTGCGATCGAACGTCTCGGATATCGGCCCAACGCAGTCGCGCGCGGATTAGCCAGCAAGAAAACAACGACGGTCGGTGTCATCATCCCGGACATCTCCAGTCTGTTTTTTTCCGAATTGGCACGCGGCATTGAAGATATCGCCACCATGTACAAGTACAACATCATCCTGTGCAACTCGGACCAGCGCATGGAAAAGGAATTGCAGTTGATCAACACACTGTTGGAAAAACAAGTGGACGGCCTTTTGTTCATGGGAGCGGAAATCAAGGAAGACCACTTGCAGGCGTTCACCAGCGCACAGGTGCCGATCGTTCTGGCGGCCACGCGTGATGCGGACAACACATTGCCGTCCGTCACCATCGACCATTTCCAGGCGGCTTACGACGCCACCAAGGCGCTGATCGAACACGGGCACAAGCGGATCGCGATGATCACCGGTCCGATCAATGACCCGCTGGGCGGTCTGATGCGCTACGAGGGCTACAAAAAGGCGCTGGCCGACGCCGGGATTTCGCATGACGAAAAACTGGTGGCCCACGGCAACTACTTCTACGAATCAGGGCTGCGTACGGCTGGGGAGTTTCTCAAGCTGTCCGACCCGCCGACCGCCATTTTTGCTGCCAGTGACGAAATGGCGATCGGGGCGATTCACGCCGTCCAGGATGCCGGCTTGAACGTACCGGGCGACATCGAAGTGATCGGGCACGACAACATCCGCCTGGTGGAAATGGTGCGGCCGCGGCTCACGTCGGTCGTCCAGCCGATGTACGACATCGGAGCAGTGGCGATGCGCCTGTTGACCAAGTACATGAACAACGAGCACGTGGAGGAGCACGTTGTGCTGCTGCCCCACCGTATTGAATACCGCGAAAGCACCCGGCCGCGAGAAATCTAAAGCGCCGAGAGGAACAAGTGTTTGACAGCAAGAGGAGCAGGAGGGAACGAAGCGATGCGCATTGGAATTATCGGCGCGATGGACGAGGAAATTGCGCTGTATCTGGAAGCGATGACCGGCACGGTCAGCACGGAGAAGGCGGGCGTTGTCTACCACGAGGGAGAGATGGAGGGAACATCCGTCGTTCTCTGTAAATCGGGGGTGGGCAAGGTAAACGCCGCTGTCACCACGCAAATGCTGATCGATCAGTTCAAGGTGGACCGGATCATTTTCACCGGGGTGGCGGGAGCGGTGCACCCCGATCTGAACATCGGCGATATTGTCGTCTCCACGGACTGCGTGCAGCACGACATTGACGTGACGGCACTGGGATTTGCCCCCGGCCAGATTCCGTATACCGAGCAATGGGTGTGGCAGGCCGACCCGGCGCTGCGGGAGCTGGCGATTGCGGCGGGCAAGGATCTGGAAGACGACGTGCAGGTCGCGAGCGGGCGAATTCTCTCCGGCGACCAGTTCGTCGCCAACAGGGAAAAGGTCAAATGGCTCCGTGAGCAGTTTGACGCTCACTGCACAGAGATGGAAGGGGCAGCCGTCGGGCAGGTATGCGCCATGAACGGCGTGCCGTTTGTGATTGTTCGCTCCATGTCGGACAAGGCCGACGGTTCTGCACACGTCAACTTCGCGGAGTTTACCCGGTTGGCGTCGCAGCGTTCGTACGCGATCGTCAGCCGGATGCTGCGCGCGATGACGCCTGGCGTGATCGTGTACTCCACCAAAAACTGCATCGACTGCGACATGGTGAAACAGTGGCTGACCGCCAAAGGCGTCGCATTTGAAGTGCGGGACGTGATGACCAGCCGCGCCTACCAGGAAGAAGTGGAGCGCTTCGGATTCATGGGCGTGCCGGTGACGGTGGTCGGCGACAAAGCAGTCAAAGGCTTTCAGCCAGACGAGCTGGAAAAGCTGCTGAGCCGTTCATAGTGAAACACGCATGAAAAAACCGGTTTCTCGCGGGAGAGACCGGTTTTTCATATGGTGCGCCCTGCATGCCCTGCATACCGGCACGCCGGTTGTCCGCTCAGCTATCCGTTTCGATCGGCGCGTACATCAGCGCCCGTTCCAGCGTGATGCGGTTTTTCTCCGTGATCTCCGCCCGGCGGGGGATGGGCGGAAACGGATCGTCAAACAACCGGGTCGGCAGCTCCAGTTCGCTCAGCGGCTGCCAGCGGGAGCGCCACGCTTCCGGCAGCGGGCCGTCCGCGAGCGGCTGATCGGTCATCTCGCTCCAGAGCAATGTCCAGGCGCGGGGCACCACCCGCCAAATGTCATAGCCTCCGCCGCCCACGGCAATCCAGCGGCCTTGGCACCACTCGTGCGCCAGCCGATGAGCCAGCCGGGGAATTTCCTGATAGATGCGCATCGAACAGGAGAGGTGGGTAAGCGGATCGTAGGTGTGGGCGTCGCAGCCGTTTTGCGTCACGATCACATCCGGCTTGAAGCCGCGCGCCAATTTGGGAATCAACTCGTGGTAAATGTCCAAAAACGACTGATCTTCTGTAAACGCTTCCAGCGGGATGTTGACCGAATAGCCGTAGCCGCTGCCTTCTCCCCGTTCCGTCAGGCTGCCGGTGCCGGGAAAGAGGTATTTGCCGGTCTCGTGCAGGGAGACGGTGAGGACGTTGGGATCGTCATAAAAGGCCCACTGCACACCGTCCCCGTGATGGGCGTCGGTGTCGATATAGAGAATCCTGGCGTCCCAGTGCTGGCGCAAATAGGCAATGGCGACGGAGCAGTCGTTGTAGATGCAAAAACCGGATGCCCTCCCGCGAAAGGCGTGGTGCAGTCCGCCCGCTGGGTTGAAGGCATGCTCCGCCTGTCCGTTCATCACCGCGTCCACCGCCTGCAAGGTGCCGCCGACGATCAGCGCGGCGGCCTCGTGCATCTGCGGGAAGAAGGGGACGTCTTCGGTGCCAATCCCGTACCCGGCCGCCAGCGGCAGCTCGGTGTCACTTTCCCCCTGCTGCCGGACAAACTGGATGTAGCGCGGATCGTGGATCAGCGCCAGTTCCTCGTCGGTCGCCAGCCGCGGCGGCAGGATGTCGGCGTCGTTTATCAAACCGTAGGCGCTCATCAGATCGTAGGTCAGCAGCAACCGGCGCTGGTTGAACGGATGTTCGTCGTGAAAGTAGTAGCGGGTGTAATCGGCAGAGTAGATCAGACGAGCGTTCCGGCTCAACGCCCCTCCCCCCCTTCCCCGGGAGCGACGACCGCAAAGCCCTTGCTGCGCAGCAGTTCCATGACGGGGCGCGGGTCGATCGTCTGGACGCGGAAGACCAGATTCTTCCTGCCCGGCTGGTCCCCGGGGAAGACGACCACGCTGCAGACATTCACCTGGGCTTCGCGCATCACCTGGCTGACTTCCGCCAGCATGCCCACGCGGTCGTCTACCTCCACCTCAATGTGGGAGCTGGGTTTGTTCACGCCAAACAGTTCGATCAGGCTGTTGAACAGGTCTGATTCGGTGATGATGCCGACCAGCCGGTTTCCTTCTACGACCGGGAGCGATCCTACCTTGTGTTCGTAAATTTGCACTGCTGCGTCTTCGATAAAATCGAGCGGATGGGCGGTGATCACCTGGCGCTGCATGATGTCCGCCACCGGTTTTTGCAGGACAGTGTGATCGTCGTCGTGCGCAAGCAGCGTGGACGGGAGGGCATCGCGCAGGTCGCGGTCGGAGATGATTCCCACGAGACGCTCCTGGTCCACGACGGGCAGATGTCGAATGCGGTTGCCCCGCAGCAGTTTCAGTGCATCGCCGATACTGGTGGTGGGATGGACAGTGACGACCCGTCGGCGCATGATCTTCTCGATTCGCATGGGCAAAACTCCCCCTTTTTCCTGGCGCTCCAAATACTCCTAATAGAAATAGCGGTGTTGAAAGCGCATGGCGTCAAAAGCAGCAATGCTCTCCGGCGGGACCCGACTGCCGATTCGGGCCATCAGGCAGTTGGCCGGATGGGAGCAGATTTCCGGATCGTCCGTCGCCATCCAGACCATGCCGACGCTGCCCATTACCTTTTCCATCACTTTTCGGTACTGCCACACATCCAGCCCTGTTCCTTTCAGGTCCCAATGCCAGTAATATTCCGTCGTGATGACAATATAGTCTTCCATCGCGTCGTCCATAAAGGCCACCTGCAGCATCGTCTTGGCGACACTGCCGCCCCGGACGGCCTGGCTTACTTCGATTGCCCCCAGCTCGAGCAGGTCGGGGAGTTGGGCCTGCGACCAGCGCTCAAGCGGGTCGGGATAGAGAAACGTGACGTAGCCCAGCACCAGGTCCGCTTCCCGGGCCACGATGATCCGTCCCTCCGGCAGGGCGGCAATTTCCACGAGGGCCTTGTGCTGCTCTTCGGGGATGCGAAACGCCTTGAGCCCTTCGTCCAAGCGGAGGGAGGCGAGACGTTCCGGTTCGACGGGCCCCTCCACCAGCAGCCGCTTTCCGCCGGCGACGAGCTGCTGTGAATGATAGCGCTTGACGTGCTTCATTGACGCACCTCCTGGTTTAGAAAACAAGAGATGGCAGCAAAACCATCTCTTGTTCACCTCTCTATCCCTATCATACGTCGTTTAGTGGGCGGCAACGCTGTTCGATTGCGGCGATTCTCCGAAACTGTTGACGGCAGTGATGTAATACGTGCCGCTGTTGTCTTCGCTCATGTGCACATAGCTGGTGCCGGTCACCGACTCCAGGAGCAGGTATCCGGTTGCCGGGTCCGGGCTGAAGTAGACGTTGTACGCGATGACCTGTTCGTTTGTGCTGTTGCGCTTCCACTGCAGTTTCCAGCCGCCCTGAACTTTTGTCAGCGTCAAAGACTTGGGCGCGCTGGGCGGCATGGCGATTGGGTCTCCGCCGTTTCCGATGCCGGGGTCGTTTGGCTCCGGGAGCGGCGATTCCGTTTGGCCGGGGGCGGTTGGGACCTCCCACGTGCCTGTGGAATTTCCGGCAGAGACTGCCGCTGACGGCGCCGACTCCTGGCCTGTGATGTCCACGGCAGTGACGTAGTATCGTCCGCCATTTGCCGACGCATCCGTATAGCTGAGCACGGCCGGGTCTTTCACCGTGGCGACGCGGACGAAGCCGTTTGACCCGTTGGCGCGGTAAATCCGGTAGCCGATCAGGTCCGCTTCGCCGCCCGACTTCCACGAAAGTGTCACTTGCTTGCCGGACTGGACGGCGGTGACGTTGGTCGGAGCGGCGGGAGCGCCGGCCACCTCGGTCCTGGGATCTTCCTTTTCGGGGAGGCGCTGCTCCCAATCAAGCGGCTTGACGTTGGCCTTTTTGTCTTTGGCGAGCTGCTCGCTGTCGGGCAGCGGGTCCGGTGAGCGGAAGAAGATGCCCTCTGACACAAAGTCGTCCGGCGTTCCTTCCTTGGCCAGGTAGCGCTCGCCGTTGTAGAGGATGACGCGTGCTTTCTGATGCGAGTCATCCGTTTTCGTCGGCAGGTACTTCTGGTTGAACAGATCCGTGATCAAATGGCCCGCTTGTTTGGACAGTTCGCTCGGCAAAAGTCCGGACTTGCTGTCTACGGTGGCGGTGACGATGCCGGCCGGTTTGGCAAAGGTCTTGTCGGGCGGCGACAAGTCGGGGTGTTTGTCGATAATCTGCTTCATGATCTTGCCCCACACGGCCATCGGCACGTTCTTGTCCCGGTCAGGAATGGGATGTGGCTCATCGAACCCAATCCAGACGCCCATGGAAAGTTCGGGAGTGTAACCGACGAACCACAAGTCGTTGTTGTTGTTGGTCGTCCCCGTCTTGCCGGCGATGTCCACCTTGCGCGGAACGTACTGACGGATGTGGGTCCCGGTGCCGGCGTTGACCACCGATCGGAGCACGTCGGTGATCAGGTAGGCGGTCTGCTCGCTGTACACCTGTACCGGCTTTGCTTCGTGCCGATAGATGACCCTGCCCTGGCTGTCCTCGATCCGCTCGATCAGGTAGGCGTCCACAAATGACCCGCGATTGGCAAAGGTGGCGTAGGCGTTGGTGATTTCCTCCACCGTCAATCCGTACGCCAGCCCGCCGATCACCCCTGTGGCGGCGTAATTGTCGCTGTCGACCAAGGTGGTGACGCCCATTTTTTTCACGTAATCCAGCGCTTTCGGGATGCCCACCTTCAGGTACGTCTTGATCGCCGGGATGTTCCAGGACATCCGCAGCGCTTCGCGGGCGCTCATGATACCGTGAAACTTGTTGTTCCAGTTCATCGGCAGGTGGGAGCCGGTTTTCCCGTCTGCCAGCAGCACGGGCGAATCGTCGATCGGCGAACCGGGCTGCAGCAGTCCCAGTTCAAACGCGGGCGCATAGGCAGCCAGCGGCTTCATGGCCGAACCCGGCTGACGGGGAACGGTGGCGTGGTTGGTCTGTTCCACGTTGAAATCCCGTCCGCCGATCATGCCGAGGATGGCGCCGGTTTTGTTGTGAATCAGCATGGCCCCGACTTCTTCCAGGGCGTTCTCGATTTTTTCCGTCTTGCCGTTGGCGCGGCGAATCGTGTACGTCGCGTTTTTTCCGAAGTTTTTCGGGTCCTGGGCCACGGCCTGCATGATCGTGTTGACGTCCTTGTTGATCGTGGTGTACACCTTGTAGCCGTTGCGCAGGATGTCGCGGCGCTTCTCTTCGATCAGTTGGCGGTACTCGTTGCGCTCGACGCTGGACTTGTCCCGCCCTTTTTCCTTTAATTCGGCGTCGACGAGCGCGCGGGCGGCCCGCTCCTCGATTTCCATCATCAGGAACGGCACTTCCCGGTACGCCTGCTTCGCCGGTTTGGCCAGCCGCGACTTCAGATCGGACGCCAGTGCTTCATCGTACTGAGCCTGGGTGATGTACCCGTTTTCCATCATCCGGTCCAGCACCATCTTCTGGCGATCCTTTCCGCGTTTGTATCCTTCGTTGTTAAACGGCGAGTACGCCCCAGGGTTTTGAATCATCCCCGCCAGATAGGAGGCCTCCGCCAGGTCGAGGTCTTTCACGTCCTTGTTGAAAATGCCCTTGGCCGCTGCTTGGACGCCGTAGACATTGGAGCCGTTGGCATTTTTCCCGAGGTAGATCTCGTTCATGTAGGCTTCGAGAATCTGGTCCTTGGAAAACATCCGCTCGATACGCATCGCGTTGAAGATTTCCCGCGCCTTGCGCATGTGGCTCACTTCATGCGAGAGGATGGTATTTTTCACCAGTTGCTGGGTCAGCGTGCTGCCGCCGGTGACGACAGGCTGGTTGGTCAAGTCCTGCAAGGCGCCGCGCAGCGTCGACTGGATCACGATACCCTTGTGCTGAAAGAAGTATTTGTCTTCGGTGGCGATGATGGCGTTGATCAGATACGGAGAGACTTCCGATTTTCTCACCAGGCGCCGGTCCCCTTCAGACGCGCGGAGCTGTCCGATTAGCGAACCGTCGTTGTAATAGGCGAAGCCGGTGAGGTAATTGGTGAAGATTTTCTGCTGCAGTTCTTCCCGGCTGCGCACAGGCTCGTCCTTGACGAGCGCAGCAACGTAGCCTAACACAACACCTCCGGCCAGAATGACGCCCAACAGCCCCATCAATAGCAGACCCTTGACCAGCAGCAGGATCGTCCGCCTGCGGCCGCGGCGGCGCTTGCGCTTGGCTGGTTCAGAGGAAGAAGAGTGCTTGTTCGACATAGTTCTACGACCCCCTAGTGTTATCCTGATTATACCATAGGCGGGATCGGGAGGATAGAAGCGCGCCGTTGACATGAAATAGCCGCTGTGCAACAATAGCAGTATACGTGTTTACAGAAGACCGTGGCGTCGAACGGTGACAGTAGCGAGTGACAAGCGGAGTTGTCAGAGAGCTGGTGGTCGGTGCAAACCAGCCCCTTCCACATCGCGAAGTACACACCGGGAGCCTTCCGGACAATCCGGACGGAGCAGACCGTTATCCTGTGCGATGAGCGGAAAGGATGCCGTGCGCATCTTTTCAACTAGGGTGGTACCGCGGGTGCAGACTCGTCCCTAAATTGGGGCGGGTTTTTTTTATTTTATGCAAGTATGGATCAAAGAAAAGGAGCTGTACTGGGATGAGTGTCGAACAGACAAATGAGACATACGCGCTGACAGAAGCGCAGAAGCAGGAAGTGGAACGCCAGCTGTCGGTGATTCGCCGAGGTGCTGTGGAGATTATTCCCGAGGAGGAGCTGCGCCGCAAGCTGGAGCGTTTCGTCGCGACCGGCCGTCCGCTGAAAGTGAAGCTGGGACTGGACCCGTCCGCTCCCGACATTCACGTCGGCCATACGGTCGTGCTGCAAAAGCTGCGTCAGTTCCAGGAACTGGGCCACACCGTGCAGTTGGTCATCGGCGACTTCACCGGCCGCATCGGCGACCCGACGGGCAAGTCGGAGACGCGCAAGCAGTTGACCGAGGAACAGGTGAAGGAGAATGCGAAAAGCTACGTGGAGCAGTTTGGCAAGGTGCTGGACGCCAGCCGCGTGGAAGTGCACTACAACTCCAGTTGGCTGGCGCCGCTGACGTTTGCCGACGTGGTGCAGCTGGCGGCCCGGACCACGGTGGCCCGGATGATGGAACGGGACGATTTCGAGAAGCGCTTCAACAGCGGCCAGGCCATCTCGCTGCATGAATTCTTCTACCCGTTGATGCAGGGCTACGATTCGGTGGCGCTGCAAAGCGACGTGGAACTGGGCGGCACCGATCAGAAGTTCAATCTGCTGATGGGGCGCCACCTGCAGAGAGAGTACGGCCAGGAGCAGCAGGTGATCCTCACCATGCCGCTCTTGGAAGGGCTGGACGGCGTGCAGAAGATGTCCAAGAGTCTGGGCAACTACATCGGGGTCAACGAAGAGCCGAACGAAATATACGGCAAGGCGATGTCCGTGCCGGACGAGCTGATGCTCCGCTACTACGAACTGGCGACCGACATTTCCAGCGAGGAACTGGAAGCGTTGAAGAACGGCCTTGCCGACGGCAGCGTGCACCCGCGTGATGCCAAGATGCGGCTGGCGAAAACCTTTGTGCGCATGTTCCACGGCGAGGAGGCGGCTGAAGAGGCGGAGACCTACTTCAAAACCGTCTTCCAGCAGCGCGCCCTGCCGACCGATCTGCCGGAAGTGGAGCTGAATCTGGCAGCGTACGAAAACGGCGAGGCCAACATTGTCAACCTCGTGTTTGACCTGAAGCTGGTCGACTCCAAGGGGGAGGGCCGCCGCATGGTGCAGCAGGGAGCGGTCAAGGTAAACGAGGAGAAAGTGGCCGACATTAATCAAAGCGTGCCGCTTGCGGACGGCATGGTCGTCCAGGTGGGCAAGCGGAAGTTTGCAAAGGTGAAACTGGTGTAGACAAGGCAAAAAGCGGTCCGTGCGGAATTTTTCCGAGCGGACTGCTTTTTATTATGGGAGGCAAGGCATCTTGTCCTGTTGACGGGGATCGTGCTGTTGGCGTCTGCGTCGGCTGCAGGCAAGAGGATCGGGTTTGTTTTGTAAATATTTCGTCCTTTCTTTACAATGAGTGTAACGCTTGTTCATGGAGGGAGTGGAAGGATGAAAGAACTGATACACGAATACGCACAGGGATACGAACTGCTGCGGGCGTCCATCGACGGCTTGAGCGAGGAGCAGATGCGCTTTCGGCCGGCACCGGGCAAATGGAGCATCCACGAAATCATCGTGCATGTGACTGACTCAGAGATTGTCGGGCTTCATCGGTTTAAAAAGGTTCTGGCTGAGGATCGGCCGCTGCTGACCGCCTTTGACCAGGACAAATGGGCTGCCCAATTACGCTACCATGAACTGGACGCCGGGCAATACCTGCTGCTGTTCAAGTTTCTGCGGGAAAGCTTTTTGCCTGTCCTGTCCAGACTGACGGAAGACGACTGGCAGCGGGTGGGCATTCACTCGGAAGCCGGCCCCATGACATTTGCCCAGCTGCTGCAAAAGTACGTCGACCACATCCGCGATCACCTCAGGCAGATCGAGCGGGTCAAAGCGGCGATGAGCTGACGGACCCGATGAGCAAGCCGGATGGGAGCAGGTACTTGCTTTTGGCAAAAAAAAGAAGTCGGGATAACCCGACTTCTTTTTCTCTATCAAAGATTAACGGCTGTAGAACTCGACGATCAGTTTTTCGTTGATTTCCGCCGGCATTTCTTCGCGGTCCGGCAGACGGTTGAACGTACCTTCCATTGCGTTGTCGTTGAACGTGATGTAGTTCGGCAGGAAGTTGCGCGCTTCCAGCGAATCTTTAATGATTTGCAGGTTGCGGGACTTCTCGCGAACGCTGATCACGTCGCCCGGTTGTACGCGGTAGGAAGGAATGTTCACTTTTTTGCCGTTTACCAGGAAGTGACCGTGGTTAACCAGTTGGCGCGCAGCCGGACGAGTCGGCGCGAAGCCCATGCGGTATACCACGTTGTCCAGACGGGACTCCAGCAGTTTCATGAAGTTTTCGCCAACAACGCCGTGCATTTTGGTAGCTTGCTCGAACGTGCGGCGGAATTGCTTTTCGCTCACGCCGAACATGTGGCGCAGTTTTTGTTTTTCTTGCAGCTGGATGCCGTACTCGCTCAGTTTGCGGCGGCTGTGGCCGTGTTGGCCAGGCGGGTAATTCCGTTTGATGTCTTTGCCAGTGCCATCCAGGGAGATGCCCAGACGACGAGCCAGTTTGTGACGTGGACCAGTGTAACGTGCCATGTTTTCATTCTCCTTTAAAATGGGATTCACAGGTGTTTACTTCCGGAAGGCTAGTTCCATCTTTACCTACACGAACTTCGGACGGTAGCGTTTCCGCATCGTGCTCCTCACAGGTAGTTCAGCCGCAGCCTGTAAAGGGATGAAACTAAGAGAGGGTGACACTTCCGTTTTTACCTGCAATCAATGCTACCCTGTACACATACATCCAATATTATAGTCTTGGAGCGCGCAAAGTCAAGGAAAATGTAACGGGGCGGCCTCATGGGGTCCGCCCCGGCTGCGTTTTTGGCTGCTGGTGCAGCTGCCAGTTAAGCCGGTTAAAACGTGCGGTTCTCTTCCAGCTCGCTGCGTTTTTCCAGGAAACGGGCAAACGCGACGGCAGCATCAGCCCGGGAGACGCTGCCCTTCGGCTGGAACTCCCCTTTGGCGGGCGTCATAATGCCCAGCGTCGACACGATCACGATGGCGCCGCGGTGGGTGGATTGGTCGATGTCGGTCAGCTTCGTCGCGAACATCTCAGCGTGTTCCGACAGTTTGCGGTATCCCAGGGCGCGGACGATCATGTCCGCCAGTTCTTCCCGTGTGATCGTCTCATCCGGCTTCAGCGACGGGGAGTTTTTGTCCAGCAGGCCGCGATCGACTGCGGCTTCGACAGCGGCGAAGTATTTGGACGTGCTGGCGACGTCGCTGAAACTCGCTTTTCGTCCGGCGGCCACGGGCAGTACCCGTCCTTGATTGAGGCTGAGCATCAGCATCTGGATCATTTCCCCGCGGGTAATGCTGCGCTCCGGCATGATGTTGCCGTCGATCAGGGAGAGCGCCTCGTACTCGTACATCAGCATCAGCGCTTTCTCGGCTGGGTGCCCCTTCAGGTCGGCAGGGGCGGGACGATGCAGCTGGATCGGCTTGCCCGTCGACAGGCTGCGCCAGTCGCCGCTGACAGCGTCATAGACGTACGGCTGATCCAGCGGCGTCACTGCGGCCCGATACACCAGCTTTGCCTTGCGTTCCGGCAGCGTAACGGCTTTTTCAGCGCGGAAAGCGACCGCGTCATCCGGCAAGGGCTCGAGCATGTAGACCGCTTCCACTTCCGTTTCCTTCTGCCAGGCTGCCAATGCTTCCGCGGCGGAGCGGTGCTTCGGCACCTGGGACGGATAGGTCTCGGACCCAAAATGCGTGTTGTAGGTGAGCACTTCGCCGGTGGCAGCATCAAATGAGACGCTGGCTGAGCCGGTGGCAGCGGGAATGCCGTTGACCAGCCGCTGGAACCGCACCTCGTACCGCTCGGCGTCCGGTTTCAGTTCTGTTGTTTCCGTCACATAGAGCCGGTCGGCCCAGGTCGGCGTCCAGGAGCGGATCACTTCCGCCGCTTTTTTCTTCAAGCTGTTTGCGTCTGCTTTTTTGGCCGCGTCCTTTTTAGGCTCCGGCAGCTGGTTGTTCTTGCTGAAGTGGTACACGTCTCCGTTGAGCGCGTCCATGGCGATATAGACATAGCTTTGGCCGTTGGCGTTCTTTGTTTGGTATTCCAGGTTCCAGACCGGCCGGCTGCCGTTGGAGTCCTTTTCGTTGTAGGAGGCAGCACGCAGTTTGTATCCGGAGAGATCAAACGTCCGTTCTGCCAACTGCACGGCAGCTTCCTGGGTGAGCGCACTGCCCGTATGGCGCGGGGACAGGCGCTTGCTGCTTGTGGGTGATGTCTCCGCCTCAGGTTTGAGCGGCTCGAGCGAGTCCGTCAAAGGCGTACCGTTTTTTGCGTCCAGGTAAAAGGTGAACGGGTTCTCATATGCCAGAATCGGCTTGTTTCGCTCCTCCCCCCGCGCATCCCAGGGAAGCACGTAGGAGAGCTTTGCCTTGGCATGCTGCTTGAACAGCGCGGCAGCTTCTTCGGGCGACAGCATCCGTTGCGGCTTTTCAAAGCGGACGCCGTCACTCCAACTCAGCGTGTAACCGGTGACTGTACCGGCAGCGTTGACGGTGATCTCCACGCTGTTGTCGGGGAACGGCACGTCATCCACCAGGCGGACAAACCGGAATGTGTAGGAGGTATTGGAATCAAGCGGCGTTTTGGGCACTGGCAGATCCCGCGTATACAGACGGGTCGCTTTCGCTTTAGCCGGGTTGTGACGGGCGAGGAACTGCTCCGCCGCCTCCTGTGCCTCGGCATACGACACGCGGTCTGCATAGGCGGGTTTGGACGGATGTTGCTGGTAGTGGGAATAGCCGGTCAGCTCCCCGCTGTCGGCGTGAATGCTGACAGTATAGGAGTACGCAATCTCGTTCTGGTCTTTTTTCACCCAGATAAACGTCCATTCCGGAAACGTACGCCAGATGTCGGCAGAACGGAACGACACGTTTTCCAGCTCCAGTCCCTGCGGAACCAGTTTTTTGGCGATATTCAGCGCTGCCTCCTTGGAGAGTTTGGCTTTGCTGGCGGCATCGGTCAGCTGATTGCCTGCCGGGGCGCTGATCGGTGTGGCCTGGACGGGAGCTTCGGCCGGCAGCAGCTGCGCGGCGTAAGCCTGGGCGGCAGGCGCCAACAGGACAGCGCTCAGCACGACGGATCCCGATCGGATGATCCATGGTTTCATGTACAATTCCTCCTCGGTGTCAAAATCACGCGTACACCTTCTCTGACGAGAGAATTGGCGCGCTCGTTTCACGCGGGGGGAGAAAATGGAGGCGGGAGGAAAAATGGGAATTTTGTCCCAAATGTGTCGTAATCTATATGGAATTGCAAACATTCATCTTATATAATGAAAAAAGACCAGCACCAGAATCACGGGAGGAGTAATCAACTTGGATACAATCGTCTACTTGATTCGCCACGGTGAAACGGATTGGAACCTTGCGCGCCGCATTCAGGGCCACAGTGACGTGGCGCTGAACGAAGCAGGATTGCGCCAGGCTCGGCAGGTGGCTGCCCGGTTTCGCGGCAAGACCATCCGTGCCGTCTACTCCAGCGATCTCAGCCGGGCGATGCAGACAGCCCGCCAGATTGCGGAGAACGCCGGTGTTTCCGTTTCCGCCTTGGATGCGCTCAGGGAGCGGTGCTACGGTCAGTGGGAAGGATTGACGTACGAAGAAATCAGGGAACGATTTGCCCACCAAGATGAAGCGGCATGCGGAATTGAGACCTTCGAGGGAATGCAACAGCGAGCTGTGACGACGTTGACCGGATTGGCGGCAGACCATCCGGGCGAAGAGATTGTTGTCGTATCCCACGGAGGCTTTATTAATTGCTTTTTGCACTACGTGACCAATGGCGAGCAGGGGACGGGTGTAACGCGGATCGACAATACGGCAGTCAACGTGTTCCGCTACACCGGACAGAGTTGGGAAGTGCTGCAGGTCAATGATACTGACCATTTGGAAAAATGAGAATACGCTGAGAGAGGGAATATCTCGTGTCAAGCAAAAAGTTGGGGAAGTTGGAGACGGTCTTTTCCTACATGGCCCACTTTATTCTGCAATCCTGGCCGGAAAAGCGTCCAGGCATTCTTTACTTGACAGATTCCGTCGGCTGTTTGCTCAAAGTTATCAGGATGCAAGGCGGCCAAACCTGGAATCCCAACGGACTTGACCTGCGAAAGGGCAGCTCGCTTTGCGGTGATGCCCGTTCTCCCGTATCCCGCGCCCTGCGTACGGGAGAGATCACGGTATGTGTGGCGGACAGCGGTCCCCTGGTCTGGGGCGCGTTTCCGCTGTGCGAACGCGACGGGCGTGCCCGTGCCGTTATCGGCATGCTGGCCCCCCACAACGAGGTAGACTTCGATTTTTGTTCCTTCATGCGTGGGCTGGAACCGTTGCTCCGGATGGGATACGATGCCTACATTCAGCACGCCACCAGCGAAATCGTGATGAACCTGGCCAGACATGACAATACACAGGACCTGCTGGCCAGCTTGGTGCGGCAGATCGCGGACATCGTGGAGAAAGGGTACTGCTCTGCCGTCAAGCTGACGGAAGCCGGAACGCTGAACAGCCGGGAGCTGGCCACCAGCGAGCCGGCGGGCGAGGGGGACTGCCACATCAGACAGGTGGCGGCCCGACTGGGCGATCGGGTTATCACGCCGTCCGTGTGGGACGAGCAGCGCACCGTCGTCTTTCCCATCTCCTGCGAAAACAGGCCGCTGTACGCGCTGTTTCTGCACCTTGCGCCTGATGAGCCGGATTGCGTGTACGATGAGCGGGATGTCGCCTTCCTGCAGGAAGTGGGGGAAAAGGCGAGCTACGCCTTGTGGCGGACCATGGTCGCCGATGCGCTGCGCCGTGAGGCCACGCAAAAGGATCTCTTGTATCAGTTGATGACCAGGATTCAGGCGTCGATCGACGTGGAAGACGTGCTGAACGAGATCGTGACCAGCATCCGAAAGCTCTTTCCGACGGCCTTTGTCGAACTGTTCTTGACCGTGGAAACCAACGCCACCACACCCGTCAAACCCCTCTCCTTTCAGGACGATGACGCGTCCACCAGCACGCAGGCGTACCTGGAGGGAAGGCTGGTCGTCGATTACGAAGAGCACGACGGCATCCCGATGGCCGTGATCGCCGCCCCGCTGTTGGGCAAACAGGGCATTTACGGGGTGCTGCAGCTGACGGCCGAACGGCAGGCAGCGCCGGGACGGCAGGAGACGGAGTACATCTCCATCCTGGCGGAGACAGCGGGGAAAGCCTTTGAAAACGCCCAGCTCTACCAGCAGTCGCGCAACTTGATCCGCGAGCTGCGTCTGATCAACGAAATGGCCCGGCAGCTGAACCGCAGCCTGAATCTGAAGGAAATCCTCGACTTTGTGACAAAGAAGCTCCTGGAGACCTTCTCGGCTGAATTTGTCGCCATCCTGCGCAAACGGCCGGACGACGACCGCTTTGAAGTCATCTCGTCATCGCTGCCCGCGTGTCACGGACAGCTGGTGTCGGCCTCGGAAAAACCGTTGGCGGATGCCGTGGCCGGCAAACAGGTGCTCATGCTCGCACAGCCCGGTGCCAAACCGCTGCCCTTTTCCCTGATGCCCTGCGCATCGCTGATGGGAGTGCCGCTGGTGGTGGAAGGAGAGCTGGGAGGCGTGCTGCTCGTTGCGGATTCCCGCCATCATTTTTTTGGTTTTGACGATTATAAACTGCTGGAGATCTTCGGGCAGCACGTGAGCCTGGCCATGACCAACGCCATGCTGCACAACGAAGTGGAGCGGATGGTGATCACCGACAACTTGACCGGACTTTACACCCGGCGCCACCTGAACGACTGCGTGCGGACTTCATTGGAGAAAGACAGCCACGGTTCGCTCCTCTTGATAGATATCGATTATTTTAAAACGGTAAACGACACGTACGGGCATCAGGTGGGCGATGAAGTCCTGCTGCAGGTGTCCGACCTGATTCGACGAAACATTCGTGAATCGGATATTGCGGCCCGCTGGGGTGGCGAGGAACTGGCGATCTACCTGCCGCGTGTGGACAAGGCGACCGCCCATGGCATCGCCGAGCGCATCCGCTCCCTTGTGCAGGCGGAAACGATTCCGCAGGTCACCATCTCCTGCGGTCTGGCCGCATGGTGCCGGGATCAGCAGCCGCAGTACAGCGTGGAAGAGCTGTTCCACCAGGCAGACGTCGCCTTGTACGAGGCGAAACACAAAGGCAGAAACCAGGTGATTCTCGCGTAGGAGCCAAACGAGGCTCTTTGCTTTTTCTGCCGATAAAATTGGCTTCGCCGATAGGAACGCACCAGCTTTTCCAGGATTCACAAACACAGACAGGACGGGGGAATGGCGAATGAGCACTGACAAGCACAAGCGAATGGCTGAACAAGTAGCGAATGGGGTGTACCGGATTATGATTCCCACTCCCTTTTCCGTCGGCGCGGTCAACGTCTATCTGGTGGAGGGCGAACGGCTGACGCTGGTGGATGCCGGACCGCTGACCGAAGAGGCCTGGCAGGCGCTGACGGACGGGCTGGATGAGCTCGGTTACCCGGTGGATGCGATCGAACAGGTGATTTTGACCCACCATCACGTCGACCACTGCGGGTTGTTGGAACGTGTCCGTGAGTCGTCGGGAGCGCGCATCTACGCCCATCCGCTCGCCGTCCCGTACGTGGAGTGGCACGAACCGTTTCTCGATTTTCACGATCGGTTTTTCCACGAGCTCTATCGGGAGAGCGGCGTGCCCGAGGAGAAACTCTCCCTCATCCGCAAGTTTCACCAGCTGATGATGACATTTTCCCAAAAAAGCCGCATCGACGGCTTGCTAAAGCACGAACAGACGGCGCCCCATCTGTCCGGGTGGCAGGTTCTCTACACCCCGGGCCACTCGCAGAGCCATCTTTCCCTGTACCGGGCGGCTGATCGCGTCATGATCGCCGGGGATCACATCATCAAACACATCTCTTCCAATGCCTTTGTCGAGCCGCCCCGCGATCAGTCGCGGGCCAGACCGCTGACTCTGGTGCAGTACCGGACGGCGCTTCAGATGTGCGCCGACATGGAGATCGACCTGGTGCTGCCCGGGCACGGCGAGCCGGTCACCAATCACCGCGAGCTGATTCTGGCGCGATTGCAGAAAAACTGGGAGCGGACGGACATGCTCCGCCGGTTCCTGGCTGACGGTGAAAAGACGGCCTACGAGCTGAATGCGCTCTTGTTTCCAACGCTGTATGAAAAAGAACTGCCGCTCACACTCTCGGAAACACTGGGCCACATCGACCTGTTGGCGATTCTGCACCAGGTGGAGATCAGGGAGAAAGACGGCGTGCTCTACTATTCCCTTTGACCCGCCAGCAGAATAAGCCTTTTCTTCCTCGGATACCCTAATGGCGACGAGGAGGAGGGACGAACATGCGCAAAGCGTTGCACTTCGTTTTCTTGCCCCTGCTGTGCGCTGTGCTGGCAGGCTGCAATACGATGGGAGACAGGCCAAACGCGCAAGCCGCCTATGACCAGGTTCGCGACCGTTTTGCCGAGCAGGAGTCATTTGCGTTTTACGGACAGACCAAGCTGTTGACCGGGGACACCGCCAACGCAAACGTCGTCAGTTTCTCCGGACGGAAGCATAAGGAAGGCATCTTGATGAACGTAAAGCTGTCACAGCCCGAACAAAAGCGGGTCCAAACCCTGTCGCTTTTGTCCAGGCAAGAGCGGCTGTTCGTCAAGCAGGAGAGCGACCGGGAATGGAAGAGCGCGGGACTCGACGGGTCGTTTCGCCAGGAGCTGAACAACTGGGACCCGGTCTTTGCCTTTCGCCAGATGGACGAGATGAAAAAGAGCGTGCTGCCGTTGACCGACCGCAATACGGCAGATGACATCGAAGCGGTGCGGGTGCTGCTGGACTCGACGAAGCTGAAAAATTGGCTGGCAGAACAAATGAAGCAGCAGGCCGGCCTGCATGTCCAGTCTGCCCATCAGCCGCGGCTCAAGCTGGCGATGACGCTGTCCGACGGTGCGTGGCGAGCACTCCGGCAGGGAGTGTCCATCCAGGCGGCGGAGACAAACGTCGACGAGATGATTGACCAGATGGAGCTGGAGGCGGAGTACACCGTGTATTACAACAAGACCACCATGCTGCCCACCAGCCTGGTGATGTCCATTCGCTCCGAGTACGACGCCAACAACCAACGGGTACTGGAACACACCCGGGTGGAGACATTTCTGCAGAACTACGGACAAGTGCAGCCGCTGCCGAACCCGACGAGCGCGGAGAAAACATCAAAGTAAAAATGAAAGCAGGCGTTCGCGTGCCGCAGGTGCGGTGTGTGAGCGCCTTTTTGCGCGGGGCGTCACAGCAGCCGCCGACCTTGCGCTGTCGAGACGTTTTCGCGTAATTGCCCAGAATTGGCAGGAGGAACTCTGGAAAACTTTGTCGAACTATCTACAGGACTGTCTATTTGTTGGCGAATGGTCTGCACAAAAGGCATGTGCCTGAGCAGCCTTGCTGCCCGGTTCGGATTTTCAATGGCCGGAACTGGAGAGGGGAATGGCGAATGGATCAGACCAAGCTGCGCATTCTGTCGGCAGCGGCCAAGCTGTTTGACATACACGGCTACCACGGCACGTCCGTGCGTCAGATCGCGGAAGAAGCGCGGGTGAACGTCGCGCTCATTTCCTACCACTTCCGGGGAAAGCAGGGCGTGCTGGAGACGCTGATCGCCTCGTATTTTGAAACGCTGTTTCGCCAGCTGGATATACGGGAAAAAGAAGACAGCGGACTTCCTGCCATGGAACGGCTGGAGCGGGTGATTCGCCTCTACCTGTCGTTTCAGCGGGAGCACGCGCCGATCACTCGGCTGATTCAGCGTGAATTGAGCGTGGAGTCGATGCTGGCGCGGGAAGTGATGACGCTGTACCTGAGCCGCTGGAAGCACGGCATCGCCAACGTGATCGAAGAAGGAATTGCTGCGGGAGAGTTTCGCGTCGTGCCGGTGGATCGCATCGCACTGGCCACGGCCAGCCAGCTCATTTACCCGTTTTTGCAGCCGCAATCGGTGCGGGAAGTCTACTATCTGGAGCCGGCTTCGGAGGAGTTTGCGGATTGGCTGCTCGTCTCCGTCATGCGCTATCTGGAAGCGTGGCTGCTACCGGCCCGCGGATAAGCCGGCTCGTGATTCTTGAGAATTTTTACATTAAGGGGTTGTCATGACCGTGAAAAGAAATTGGGTCCTGCTCTGTCTGGCAGGCATGCTCTTATATGCGAATCCGGCAATGGCTGTGCCGTTTCCGGACAAAACGGACGAAGTGATTCAAGACGCCGACGGTTATCTGAAAAAGAACGAACGGGAGAGCGCTGCCGAAGCAATCAAGCAGCTCGGCGGCAATTACAAGGTGGTGGTGGTCGAAAGCACCCAACCGGAAGCGCAAACGCCCGACGAATACGCGAAAAAGCTGTACGACAACTACAACCTGCCCGAGGACACCCTGATGGTCGTGCTTGACATCAACACCCAGGAGCTTGGGGTACATGCAGGACCGGCCCTGGCGGCAAAAGGGGCCACTCCTGAGCTGCTGCACGAAAAAGCGGAGGCCTACTATGAACCGTTCCGCGTGGACAAACAATACCTGCAGGGAATCCAGGCGTTTTTGTCGGAAGTCAAGGGAGAATTGGAAGGGTTGAAGAACAAGCCGGGCGCGGCCGCAGGTTCTCCAGACACTGCCCAGCAGCAGAAACAATCGGACTCGGGTCTGCCTTGGTGGCTGTACGGGATTGGCGCAGTCTTTGCCGCTCTCTCCGCTGCGCTGGTGTACGCGATGATCCGCCGCCGCGCCATTTTTGCCCAGGTGGATGCGGTGGAGGAGTGGAAGGACCAACTGGTGGAAAAAATCAACGTCATTGAGGTGGACAAGCAGATGCGCCGTTCCCGCGGCAAGACGGAGGAGCGGTTCATGCACCTGGCCGACCGGAAGGAAAACCTGCTGCGCATCCGCATCCCCGATGTGGAGATGATGATTCTGGACGCGGAGGAGGCGTGCGACCGCTTCCGCTTCCAAATGGCGCTCGGCCTGCTGGAGGAAGCGCGGGAGATGCTCGGTTCCATCGAGCAGGAATTGGACGCATTGAAGACGGACACCACCCAGGTGATCGCCACGAAAAAGGAAAGCAAGCTGGCCATTCCGGAAATCGGCAAGCAGATGGAGCAGGTGGAACGGCGACTGTCCGACCTGCGTCTGGAGTACGGGCTGTCCTTTCACGAATTGAAGACGGCGCTGGATGACGTGGAAATGATGCGCGCCAAGATCAAGGAAGCGCGCACGGACGGCGACGACGTGCTGGCCTATGACATCACGCTGAAGGCGCAACAGCTGCTGGGCAAGCTGACCAGCGACCTGGAGCGGATACCGGCGTTGGTCGGACGCGTGTTGAAGGAGATGCCGGAAGAGTTCAGGCAGTTGGAGGAAGGCATCATCCAGGCGACGGGTGACGGGTACGATCTGAACCGCGACCCGCTGGAAGGCTCCCTGATGCAGGCCAAGCAGCTGATCAACGCGGCGAAGTCGGCATTGGAAGAGGGAAGCCTGGACATGGTGGAGACCCATGTCAAAGCGTTTGACGTGCTGATTGACACCACGTACCAGAACATCGAGAACATGGTCCTGAGCCAAAGGGAGGCAGCAGCGGCCCTCTCCGCAGCGGAACCCAGGGCAGGGGAGCAGGCTGGCGGAGAGTCAAATGGAATCATCGGAGAAAACGCTGCTGACGAGATGCCGATCAAGCCGGCGGCGGCAGATCGAGCGGCTGCACCTGCAGCTGCGCTTGCCGATGCGGCAGCGGGAGCTGTTGCTGCGGCGGCTGTTTCCGCATCAGGGGCCGCTGAAACTGCATCAGAAACCGGTAAAACCGCACCAGCAGCCGCTGCAACCCCACCAGCAGCAGCGGTCTTGTCGGGAGCAGCCACAGCGGAAGCCGCCGCACAGGGTGCTGCCGGCCATGTCTTGACAGGAGAAAATGAGGAACGGACTGCTGCAGCGTCGGAGCGTTTGGAAACCGGACCGGAAGACGGCGCTGTCGCCCCCGCGGCGGCGTCACAAGAGGCGCTGACCCAGGCGGAGCGGGAATGGCTGTTTGACTCGCCGGCTGCCCGTCCCGGTAAAAAACCGCCGGTCCACGCCGAAGAACGCATGGCTGTCAGCCACGTGGAAGAGGTGCCGGACCAGGAGGACGCAGAATATGAACTGGTGATCCCCAAAGGCCACGAAGCGCAGGCAGAGGCGAAACAGGAGCAACATCCGGAACCGGAGCGGCTGGTCATCGAGACGGAGGACGACGCCCTCGACGAGTTGGAGCGAATCTCCAGCACGCTGGTGCGGCTTCGTCAGGAGATCAAGCGGAGCTACCTGCCGGGCATTCCGTCCCGGTTGAAATTCCTGTTTGAAGACGTGGTGCAGATCCTCACGCGGATCAAGGCAATGATGGAGCAGTACCGCTACGACCTGGACGAAGTGTCCATTTTGATCAATGAAGCCAACGAACTGCTGCTGGAGACGGAGCATCTGGCGGAGCTGACGATCGCCACCTGCCAAAAGGCAGAAGGAGCGATCCAGTACGCCAACCGCTACCGCCGTCAAAACCGGCAGGTGGATGACATGCTGACCAAAGCGGAACAAGCGTTTCGCCATCTGGCGTTTGACGAGGCGTACCAACTTGCAGAGGCGGCCCGCCTGATCGTGGAAGGGGCATCCGAGGAGCCGGAAAAAGGCTGGCTCTTGCGGCGCAAGAAAAAGGGGTGAAGCGCAGATGATGCTGCCCCTGTTTCTCTTCGCTGTCGGCCTGCTGCTGATGTGGCAGCCCCGCACCAAACGCTGGCGTGCCCGCCTGCTCGCCCACTTCAACGGCGACGAGCAGCGTGTCAGGCAGCGGGCCAATACCTTTTTTCTCCTGGGATTCGCCTTCATCTTGACAGCGCTGGCCTACCTGTACCGGCTGACCATGTAGGGAGTGCCGTTGGCAGACAATGGCGGACGCGGGGATATAAGACTGGAAGGCAAAAAAAGGGAGCGCCGCCTGTTTCATCGACGCCCCGTGTAGGAAGATAAAGGGAGTAGAGGTGTGAGAACCCCGAAACTAGGGGGAGTAGGGGTTCAGCTGACTCTTTTCCAACGAAAAGAGTACCTGTTTCATAGTGTTCCCATTTTTTCTCAAACCAAACCTCTTCGTACAAATACGAAGAGGTTTTTTTCGTTATGTCAGTCCCAACGCCATCCGTGCGCTGTGGGTGCCGGCCACGAAGCCGGAGGAGAAGGCGATGGTGATGTTGTATCCGCCGGTGTGGGCGTGCACGTCCATCACTTCGCCGGCAAAAAACAGTCCGGCCATTCGCTTTGACTGCATGGTACGGGGATCAATTTCCTTGACGCTGACGCCGCCTCCCGTAATGAACGCCTCTTCGAGCGACAGGGTGCCGGTCACGGTCAGAGGCACCCCCTTGATCAGCCGGGCCAAGTCCAGCGACTGCTGTTTGCTCACATGGTGTCCGGTGCGATCCTCCGGGATGGAGGCCATTGCCAGCAGCAGGGGAATCATCCGTTCAGGCAAATAGCCCTTCAGCACGTTTTTTACCGCTTTTTTCGGCTGGTTCTCCAGGAAACGCCAGATGTCCGCAGCTACCTCGTCAAGGTGCTTCGCCGGCATCAGGTCGATGGTGAGCAGCAGCGGCGTGTCGCCCTGCTTCCGTTTCGTCACCGAGACGTAGTGGCCCATGCGCAGGGCAGCCGGCCCCGATATGCCAAAGTGGGTGAAAATCATGTCGCCCACCTGGGTCGTTACCTTTTTGCCTTTGGCGTCGTAAAGGGTCAATGCCACATCGCGCAGCGACAGCCCCTGAAGCGATTTGTCCCGGATGTACGGATCACTGGCCACCAGCGGCACTTCCGTTGGGTACAGTTCGGTGACCGTATGCCCCGCTTCCCGCGCCCAGGCATATCCGTCTCCAGTGGAACCGGTTTGCGGAACAGAGCATCCCCCGACGGCGATCACCACACAAGGGGCGTGCAGCCGCTCACCGCTTCGGAGCTGTACCCCTATCGTGCGACCGTCCGCGTACAGGACCCGCTCCACCGGACTGTTCAGGCGAATCTGCACCCCCTGCCGCTTCATTCGCTCGATCAGCGCATGCGCCACGGTAATCGCCTTGTCCGTGACGGGAAACATCCGGCCATGGTCTTCTTCCTTCAGGGCGACGCCCATCTCTTCAAAGAAGCGGATGATCTCCCGATTGCCAAACTGGGCAAACGCGCTGTACATGAATCGGCCATTGCCCGGCATCTGCTTGATCAGCTCGTCCATGTCCTTGGCGTTGGTCACGTTGCAGCGTCCGCCGCCGGAGATGATCAGCTTGCGTCCCAGCTTTTCGCCTTTTTCCACCAGGCAGACCCGCGCTCCTTCGCCGGAAGCGGCGATCGCAGCCATCAGCCCGGCCGGTCCGCCGCCGATGACGATCACATCGTATTCGCTTGCCTTCATGTCTTCTCGTCCTTTTTCGTTGTAATACATGCATCCCCCATTGTACCACAGCAAGAGGACGAGCGCTTTCGTCCGTTCAGCTCCGCAGAATGTCCTCCACCGGCCGCTTCTCCAGGACGTAGCGGACGATCGACTGATCCCGCAGAAGATCGGTCACCACATAGCCCTGCTCAAAGTAATGGGTAAACAGTGCGCGGGTCGCTTCCCGCCAGGCTGCAGCCGCGCCCATGTCTGCCTGTTTGACCGCCTGAAAATGAGCGGGGACTGACAGCAGCAGCCGCTCGTCGGAACGGTTCAGCCGGATGTCCCGCGGGCGGGGCAGCTCGCTGCTCAGGTCGCAGCACAGCACCTCCGGAACGGCGGCCGTGTCGGAGCGTTCAGGCTTACCTGTGCGGTGACGCTCCACCCGATCGCTGGCGATAAACCACTCAACCAAAAAGCGGTCAGTCGGCAGTCCCCGGTTCAGGTCGTCGTTCAGTTCGCCGTAACAGTTGGGGAGATAACGGCGGACGATGCCGCCCAGCTTGGCGATGTTCAGATAGCCGTTCACCGTCTCCAGCGGGTCGTACGTCCAGGTGATCTTGGGGTATCCGGCCTGAAGGGCTTCTTCCCGCTGCATCCATTTCATCCGGACGCCCAACCCCTGCTGGCGGTACTCGGGCAAAAATCCCAGCATGTGCGAGCACAGGTGCAATTCACCGTCCGTATAACCGGGAAAGCTGTACAAAAAGCCGATCATCCGGTCACCGTCGTAGGCGCCGAGAAAGAGGCCGCCAAACTTGGCGACGGTCAGCGTCATGTGCAGCGGAATCACGGATGAACCGCTCCAGATGGTGCCTTCCAACGCTTCCAGTGCATGCAGCTCCTCTTTGTCCGTCAATTTGCGAATCGTTATTGTCATGGCGTATATCCTCCATCCGTGTGTTTGTAAATCCATTCGGGGCGGATGCTCGTATTCCTGCCCGGAGCGGCGGTTGCATCCCGCTCCCCCCTTGGCTGATAATAATAGGGACGCGGTTTTGCCGCGTACAGGAGGAGGTTTTGGCCGGAATGAATCAGTTTCAGCTTGAGCTGTGGAAGAGATTGACCGAAGCGCCGGGAGTTTCCGGTTTTGAAGCGCCCGTGCGAACCGTTATGCGGGAGTACATATCGAGGTATACGCAGGAAATCGTCTGCGATAATCTGGGGAGCTTGTTCGGCGTGATGCGCGGGGATGAAAACGGGCCCCGCATCATGGCGGCGGGTCACTTGGACGAAGTGGGCTTTATGGTGACGCGGATATCGGACAAGGGATTCCTCTCGTTTCAAACCGTTGGCGGCTGGTGGGGACAGGTCCTGCTGGCCCAGCGGGTGCAGGTCCTGACTCCTGCCGGTGCGATCGACGGGGTGATCAGCTCCATCCCGCCGCACGTGCTGAGCGATGATCAGCGCAATCGGCCGATGGACGTTCGCAACATGTACATCGACATCGGCGTGGATTCACGCCAGGAGGCGGAGCAGCTGGGCGTCCGGCCGGGGCAGCCGGTGGTGCCGGTCTGTCCGTTTACCGTAATGGCAAATCCGAAGCGGCTGATGGCCAAAGCGTGGGACAACCGCTACGGCTGCAGCCTTGCGGTAGAGCTGGCCAAGGAGCTGCACGACTGCCCCAGCCACCCCAACGTGGTCTACGTGGGGGCCACGGTACAGGAAGAATTGGCGGGCGCCCGCGGAGCCAAGACGGCGGCGGCCGTAATCGAACCGGATCTGTTCCTGGCATTGGATGCGAGTCCGGCCGGCGACATCCCCGGCGTCAGGGAAGAGGGCGGAAAATTGGGCGGCGGCGTGCTGATGCGGCTGTACGACCCGGTCTTTATCCTGCAGCCGGGGCTGCGCGACTTTTTGATTGCGATTTGCGAAGAGGAGAACATCCCCTACCAGTTCTATGTCGCCAAAGGGGGCACGGACGCCGGACCGGTTCAGTACCACGGCCAGGGCGTGCCTTCCGCTGTGATCGGCATCCCGGCCCGCTATATTCACAGCCATGCGGCCATCATCGACCGGGACGACTACGAAGCGGCCAAGCGCCTGCTGTTTGCTGCCGTGCGCAAGCTGGACCGGGCGGCGCTGGACGCAATCAAGCCGCGCTAGGGGGAATGTGGCGTGAACGCTGTGACGTTTTACACCCGGCGTCAGGGCGAAGAGACGTCGTTTGAGTACAACTTCTACGACAACGGCTTTTCGCCGAGCAATCTGGCCGTCCGCAAAGTGCTGATGGCGATGCTGGAGAGCGTCGACCATCGCTTGACCCACCTGGAAGTGGAGTACAACGACGGCATGCTGGCCGACAAGGTGGGAGCGCGCCGGGCGGGTGAACTGCTCCGGTTTTTGGGGGCGTCCAAAACGAACATGAAAGAAACCTACAGCGGGAATGTGGTGGTCAGCCGCGTGTTTCGCGCCCCGCTGACGCCTGAGCGCTATGACTACTTTCACACCCTCCAGGATGTATCCCAGTTGTCCCACTACCGGCTGCAGGAGCAGGAGAAGGATCGGATTGTCTTTTACTTCACCCGTTATCTGCAGTTGATCGCGCCGCAACAGGAAGCGGAACGCTTTGCCGAGCGTCTGGATGCGTACGGCCTGCCGTACAGATGGGTGCCCATCGACAGGGGAGAGTGAAAAACAAACAGCCATGTTGCTCCAAGTGGAAAAGCAGCATGGCTGTTTTATAGCGGAATGCCCGATTTCCGATGGTAAGACGGCTGGGCCAGGGCGATTTCACGGTCGTCAAATCGGTCGAGCAAAAGCTGGTTGGCCCGTGAGATGTGATGGGCGTGATAGAACGTCTCTTCCGTCACGCTTTGAAAAAAGGCGTCCACCACTTGGGGACAAAACTGCGTGCCCGTGTTGCGGATGATTTCGTCGCACGCTTTGGAAAAGGAGAGCCCTTTCCGATAGGCGCGAGACGAGGTCATCGCGTCGAACGCGTCGGCGACAGCGGAGATCCGGGCGACGAGCGGAATGTCATGTCCCTTCAATCCATCGGGGTACCCTTTCCCGTCAAAGCGCTCGTGATGGTGACGGGTGATGACGAGAATCGTCTCGATCTGCTCTGAATCCTGCGTCCCGGCCTGGACAAACAGTTTGCGCAGCAGCGCTTCCCCGCGCACCGGATGGGCTTTGATGATCTCGTATTCTTCGTCCGTGAGCCGCCCCGGTTTCAGCAGTATGCTGTCCTCGATACCGATTTTGCCGATGTCGTGCAGCAGTCCGCCGGTGTACACCGTATCCAGCATCGCTTCGTCCATGCCCATCTGCTTGCCGATGACGCGCATGTAATAGGCGACCCGCTGGGAGTGGCCCGAGGTGTAGGCATCCCGCTCCTCCAGGGCGACTGCCAGCGACTTCAGGATGCTCTGGTTGGCTTCGGCCAGCTGTTCGCCGCGCCGCTTGGAGTTCAGCAGCAGCTTTTCCTGCCGCTGGGTCAGGTAGATCAGGATTGCCGTGATCAGGTAGTTGCCGGCCACCAGCATAATCAGCATCGCTTTGAAGATGGAAAATTGCTGATAAAATCGCTCTTCCGACGTCACAATGCCGACGTACCAGTCCCACTGCGGAAAGTAGCGGACGACGGAAATTCTGCTCTCGGGAGAAGCGCCGTCCGGGGGCTGCCACTGAAACGAGAGGTGGTGCTTACCTTCGTTCAGCACTTCCCGGATGAGATGATGCCCTTCCGGAGTGGGAAGGGTGTTCAGGTTTTGCCCTTCCCAATCGGCATGAATCGTCAGAATTCCTTGGGAGTTGAATGCAAACAGGCTTACTCCCTCACCCATCGTCAAGCGGGCAGCGCTGCTGTCGCGCGTGCCGTCAGGACGTTTGGGGCCGGCGAAGAATTCCTTCATTCGCTCTTCAGCTTCCGTGATGGTAAGGGAGCCTTCCTCGACCCGAGCGTTCACCAAGGAAAGGATCTGGAAAACAGTATCCAACTGCCTGTCCATCGCTTGCACTCCGTTTGTGTAGTACTGCAGTCGTGCTTGTGAGTACCCGAGGTACACGACGCAGGTAAACAGAATGGGCAGGAGCATGAGGAACCAGGGGTGAAGGCGCGTTTGGGTTGCAAATTTTAGAGGCAAGGCGCGACGTCCTTTCCGCATTTTGGTATTCTTCTCCCTCATAATAGGGCAAATCGACATAACCTTCAATAAATTCCCCGAATGTTGTCGAAAAATAGTGAAGGAGTGGTCGAACCACTCCTTCCGCTATGTCGAGGGGCGATTAGGCCCTTCCAGCTTCTTGTCCCCGTAGCCGGGGTTGTCGTTTTGCGTGGATGCAGGTTGGACGTTGCGCTCGGACCGTACGTCCTGATTGTTGGAAACGCGTTTTTCCGGCAGCTTCACGTCTTGCTTCCCTCCTTTCTGCCCGTTATGTGCAGCTCTCCCTGTGCGTCTGGCACTCTGCCCCGCTTGTGGCGCGGCATGGCGTACAGGGCAAACAGGCCGAGAATGGCCGCCAGCAGCACCGTTGTCAGCGCGTAGGCGATCCAGGGGTACGGACTGGCTACTCCGCCCAGCCGTTCCACCAGGGTGCCGCCGATGCTGGTGCCGAGTGCCGTCCCGATCCCGGAGACGAAGTTGGCCACACCGAAATAGGCGTTCAGCCAGTTCTCCTTGGCAAAATAACCGACCAGGCTGTCCAGGACGGGCAAAAACATCATTTCCCCAAGAATAAACAGCACGGCAGACGCGCTGAGTGTGGCGAATTGCCGGGCAAAGCCGATCCCGAACAACCCGGCGCCCAACAGCGCAATCCCCGCCACGAGCGCCAGATATGGATTGATCCGCGCCAGCACGAAGCGGGAGATAACACCTTGCAGCAGCACGACGCTGACGGAGTTGATGGTCCAGATCAGGCCAATCAGGGTCGAAGTGGAAAGCACGTGTTCGCCGCGCAGAGGGAGCACCAGGGCAAACTGGGCATAAAACGCCCAGATGAGCAGCGAGATGCCGGAGAACATCAGGAAACTGCGATGGCGCAGGATCTGCAGATATTCCGGCAGCGGCGTCCGGCGGCAGTCCGGACCGACGCATCGGTCGTTGGGCAGCGTCAGCCGCGTGATGACGGCCAGTGTGGCAAACACCAGCGAGGAGAGCAAAAAGGGCGTTCGTCCAAGGGCGGTCAACCAGGTGATGGTCAGCCCGGCGACAATAATCCCCAGATGGGCAAAAATGCCCCGCCAGGAAAAGGCGACAGTCCGCTCCTCCTCTGACACGGCGTCAGCAATCGTGGCCTTGATCGCCGGAGCGAGCAGCCCGACGCCCAGACCGTTTACGCCCGAAAACACGAGAAACTGCCAAAACGCCTGGCCAACGTGATAGCCGAGCATCGCCAGCCCCTGCAGCAGCGCGCCCGCTATCATGATGGAACGTCTGCCAAAGCGATCGGACAGAGGTCCCCCGAGAAGACTGGCCGCCTGATAGGCAATGCTTCCCGCCCCGAGAACCAGTCCGACCTGTGTAAGGGACAAGGTTCGCACGTTTTGCAGGAAGACGGGAAACACGGGGATGATCAGATAGGCGGCCACGTGCATGAAAAAAACCAGCGCCAAGAGCAGCGTGTAGGTTTTGTTTCGCCGGAGCGATTCCGTTCCCAAAATCATGGCGCCGCCTCCTTGTGACACAGTCTCTCCGATAGTATGGATGAACGCTGGCAAGAACTATGCACCTCTTTCAGCCGTTGGGCGAAAGCGGAAAATCGCAGTCAACAGGCGGCCGTCCAATCCATCCGGCTTTTTGCGACATATACCTAATACTGTATACGGCCATGGGCCGAACGTACGGCACACGGGTACAGGCTGGAGCAACGAGGAGGGACAGAATGAGAACATTATTCAAACACGAAGGATTTGAAGTCATCATCTGGATCCTGGTGATTATCTTTCTTCTCTCCATTTTCTTTGACGAAGGGATAGAGTAGGATGAGCGCATATCGCCCAATCAGCCGATTAAACCGTTACTACAAAACCAACAAGGGCTTCAGGGCTTGGGTACAGGCCAATGAACGGTGGTTCAAGGAAAATCCGGAAGTGTTCCAGCAGCTTCTGCACAATCCGAACATGGTTCACCTGTTCATGAACCTGATGGTCATGCAGGCGCCGCGCATCCAACGCAGGCTGGGCCGGATGAGACGAAAAAAAAGATGAAACGCACGGCATGTCAGCGACGGCATGCCGTGTGTTTTTGGGCAGGGACGAGCCGTGCCTGTGCGTTTGTCCCGGGAAATGGCGAGCCCTCCGGCAGTTTGGCATGTCCCCGTACTAGCCCCGGTGTTTTCTTCATATTTGCCTGACAAGCGGCGTAGGGATAAGCATACGCTGCCTTGTCGGGAGGAATGAAGGCATGTCTCAGGTGATACTTACCTTTTTTATCGCGTACGGGATCGTCGTTGGCGGGTCCCTTTCCGGCGGATTGGGCTATTTTCTGGCGGCAGAAAAACCGCCGCTCTGGTCGATGAAGGAACTGGCGGACCAGTTGAAGATCTGGGGGCTGGTGGGCGCTCTGGGCGGCACGTTTGACTCCTTTTTACAGATTGAAAAAATCCTCGTGGGCCACTTTCACCCCGTGGTAAAACAGTTGGTGATGATCGTGGTGGCGTTTCTCGGCGCCCATATGGGCACGATCACCGTCCAATGGCTGTGGCAGGTGCGTTCATGAGTGCAAGTCTGTGGAAGCGGTACGTCGCCCTGCTGGTGTTGGGCGCCATGTTGGGGGGGACGGGGGTGCTGCTGGTATACGGTCGGGAAATGGAGCAGATGCTGGTCCTGAACCAGAGTTTGCAAATGTTGACGGAAAAATTGCGGGAAGAGAACGAGGCGCTGAGGCAGACCCAGCGGGTGTCCCGCAAAAAGCAGGACGTGGTGATCGAGGAGATCCGCGTGGTCGTGCTGGAGCCGAAGCCGCACCCGACGATCGAGGTACAGGTGGCGCGCCATGTGGAAAAAGACCTCGCCTCCCTGAAGGGCAAAAAAGTAGAGCAGGTGGCCGGCGTGCACGAGGTGCTGCATGAAATGCTCAGGAGAAGGGAGTACGTGGTGGACGACGAGGGCACGATAGCCGAGGTGCGGGTGAAAACGGTGGCAATCAGCCGCGATCTGTTTCTGTTTGTCACAGTGGAAACGAAGCGGGAGGGGACCTGACGGCAAACAGACGAAATTGTAAAAAAAGAAAGTCTCCGCATGAAACTTTCTGCTGCACGACCCGTATAACCAAACTGAAACTCCGGCGGACGCGAACCGCAGCGGAGCAAACGGAACCAAAGGAGAGAATGAAGCGATGTCGATGTTCAAAAAGCTGCTGGCCAGCGTTGGGATCGGCTCCGCGCAGGTTGACGCCCGGCTGGAGCAGGATTCCCTCATGCCTGGCGACATGGTGAGAGGGGAAATCCACATAGCGGGCGGTGACGTGGCCCAGGAGATCGACGACATCTACATGTACGTCGTCACCCACTACGAACGGGAAGTAAACGACAGCAAGGTAAAAGAGGAGTGCATCCTGGTCAAGCACAGACTGTCCGAGCGCTTTACACTGCTGCCCAAAGAGCGAAGAGTGCTGCCGTTTGCCTTCCAACTGCCGTATGAGACGCCGCTGACGATTGGACGGCAGCCGGTCTATCTGCGGACCGGGCTGGACATCAAGAACGCCATTGACCCGGCTGATTCCGACTTCATCGAGGTTCGTCCGCATCCCTTGATGGCAAAGGTGTTGGACGCCATTCAACGGATCGGGTTCCAACTGTACAAAGTGGACTGCGAGTACAATCGCTACCTGGGTCGCCGCTATCCGTTCGTGCAGGAATTTGAATTCCGTCCGATCGGCCCGTACCGCAGCCGTCTGGAAGAATTGGAAGCCGTCTTTCACCTTCGCGATGGAGAGCTGGAAGTGCTGCTGGAACTGGATAAACGGGCGCGCGGTCTGCTGGGCGCTCTTGAGGAAGCGTTCAACCTGGATGAGCGCTATGCCCGCTTCCGCCTGACTGAGGCCGATCTGAACCGGCCGACTGATATGATCGCCGATCAGATAGAGGAAATCATTCGCCGCAACATACGCTAAGCACGGAAAAAACTGTCTGGCAAATTCTGCTCAGGCAGTATTTTTTTTGCCCTGCGCCTGTTCTTTTATTGTCTATTTTTTGATTTGCACGTATGAGCCGGGATTTTTCAGACAATACTGAGACCACAGAGAACCGCAAGGAGGAAAAAAAGGAATGAATTTACTGGAGAAAACGAGAAAGATTAATGTGATGCTGCAAAAAACGATGGGAGGCAGCGGTGTCGGCTACCACGACCTGGCCCGACTTTTGTCCGACGTCATCGACGCCAACGTCTACATCATCACTGCCGACGGCTCCATCATCGGCAGCGGACTGCAGCAGGATTTTGCCGTCGGTGAGCAGACGAAAGACTTGCTTCCTGCCGGCTATCATCAGCGGCTGCTGGAGGTAAGCCAATCACTGGCCAACGAACCGGTGCAAAGCCCCTACAGCATGGTGACGCCCGACTTGGTGTCGCTTTTCCCGCAGATGATGACCACCATCGTGCCGATCAACGCCGGAGGCAGCCGCCTCGGCACACTCGTCCTGCTGCGGGCGTACGGCCAATTTGAGACGGAGGATCTGATCCTGGCGGAAATCGGCGCCACCGTCATCGGCATGAAAATTGTCCGCCAGCGCACGGAGCAGATCGAAAGCGAGGTGCGCGACAAAACCTTTGCCAAAATTGCGCTCTCGTCCCTGTCGTACAGCGAGCAGATCGCTATCGAGAAAATCATGGAACAGCTCGATGCCAAGGAAGGGCTGCTCGTCGCCAGCCAACTGGCTGATCAGGCCGGCCTGACCCGCTCCGTCATCGTCAACGCGCTCAGAAAACTGGCCAGCGCGGGCGTGCTGGAGTCCCGCTCGCTCGGCATGAAAGGCACCTATATTAAAGTGTTGAACGACAAGTTTCCGGACGAACTGGCGAAATGGAAGACGTCGTAACACGCGGCGGCGCCTGCTTTCCGCAGGGAAGGGCGCGCATGACTGACTGCTTCGCCTTCAAAAAGGAAAACACACCCGCAGGCGTTACAGCGCTGCGGGTGTTTGTTCGTTGCGGCTGCCGTCGCCAGGTTGGTGCGGCTGCGGCGAGTCGGTCGTTTCCGCCGCCGTCCGGCCGGACCAGAGCGGATGCTCCTCCATTTGGCGAAACGACCGGAACAAAAGCAGGCTGAGGCCGACCGTCCCGAGTGACAGACCGCCGATCAAAAGCAGTGTGTCCGGAGCGGCCCACCTGCGCTCCAGGAGAACAGAGCAAAGCGCGTAGCTGACCGGGCCCAGACCGACCGACATCAGTGTAAGCAGCGACATCACCCTGCCCAACTTGGCGTCGGGAACGATCGTCTGTATGTAGGTGATCAGCGGAATGTTGGTCATGCTCATCGCCATGCCGACGGCGAACAGCATCGCCAGCCCAAACGCCAATTGATGCATGAACGAGACGGCGGCGATGCCTGCCCCCATCAGACCGACTATCAGGGGCAGGAACTTGTAGCGCCCGCGGAATCCGCCGCACAAGGCAGTGATGATACCGCCGGCGATGGTGCCTACGCCGAGAGCCGAACTGAGCGAGCTGTAGGCGCTGCCGTCCCAGCCGAGCTGCTTGACCAAAAGGGGCAGGCCCATGTTGACCGGACCGGAAAACATCATGTTGAGCACCAGGGACGTCCCGAAGATGATCGTCAGGATCGGGATGGAAAAGGTGAAGCGGATGCCTTCCCAGACGTCGCGGAAGTAGGAAGGCCGAGATGCACGCTGGTGATCCGATTCTGCCGAAGGCGCCGTTTGGGCGGGCTGGAGCCGGAGCGTGAAGAGAATCAGCGTACCGGCGAAAAAGGCGGCAGCCATGATCAAAAACATCGGCGGGTACGGTACGGTGTGCAGCAGCATGGCGGCGACCAGCGGACCGCACACCATGCTGAGCTGCTGCGAGATTTCCATCAGACTGTTTGCTCCGGCCAACTGGTCGCGGCCGACCACAAACGGCAGAATGGAACTGCGCGCGGGCCAGAAAAAAGCGTCCACCGTACCGAACAGGGCGGCCATCGCGTAGGCGGAGTAGGGAAGCAGTTGGTCATCGTCGTACATGAGCAGCAGGCCGAAGCCGGAGAGCACCATCCCCCGGGCCAAAATGGAGCCGACCATGATCCGTTTGCGGCTGATCCTGTCGGCAGCCACTCCGCCCGCCAGCATAAACACAAGGCGGGGAATGGACATGCAGATCAAGGTGGTGCCGAGCACGGTCTCCGATCCGGTCACGTCCACGATAAACCAGGAGAGGGCGACGAAGAACGCACCGTCGGCCAGCGCGGAAATCAGGTTGCCGAACCAGAGCCGGACAAACTGGCTGTTTTTCCACAGTGCGCGTTTAGTTGCCTGGGTCATATTCCGTTTTCCTCCTGCCCATTTTCCTTACCGTTACATCGTCTGCATGCACGAATCCCTCGGGCAGCGATTCATCGTCGGCCACGTAGATCTGCTCGTGGGTCATGAAGCCGACGCCGACGAAGTAAAACACTTCTCCCGTATCTTCCGCCTCCCCGGCCCTGATCCGCTGCAGGTGGCGTTCCTCCATCTCGTTCAATTCCGCAAGCAAGGCGTGATACTTTTTGATCCATGCCTTGATCTCGTCCCGCGGCGCCTTAACTTCCCCGTTGAAGGCGTAGAGCGGCGGTCGTTTTTCCTCTTCGGCAAAGAGCAGAAACGATTCGTCCGGCGCGTTGTACAGCCGCGTGATGCTGGTACGCAGGTGGTTGAGCATTACTTCTTGCTGTAAAAGGGTGTCCTCGCGCAGGGACGGCAGCAGGTCTTCGCTCACCTTGAAATCGAAGGCGACGGAACGGTAGAACTTCTGCACAATTCCGTTTTTCTCCTCGGTGCGGACCACGCGGACAAAGCCTTGTTGCTCCAACTCCTTCAGATGGTAATGAACCTTGGAAGGAGAGAGAGAAAGCATCCCGGCCAACTGTTTTCCCGTGTACGCATCTTTGGTCAGCAGCGTGATCATTTCCAGGCGCAGCGCGTCACTAATGGCGCGGAGTTGTTCCAGACTTTCGATGACCATATAACGTTTCAAGAAATAATCACCCTCTTAAAATCATTTGAACATTACGGTATTATCGAAACGTTCAAATTTGTTTGAACGAATTTTATCAAATAAACCTGCAAGTTTTCAAGCATGTATTTCGAATAGTGATGGAGTTCCTATTAATAAATATAATAATTGAAAAAGTTTAGAAAAATGGCTACAATAATGCTCAAATCGGAAAGAAAAGGAAGATTGGCGTGAAGGAACTGTGGAGGCAATCGTCGTTTCGCTGGTACTGGGTGGGACTGTTTTTGTCCGGCCTGGGCAATCAGTTTGGATGGATGGCCTTGACCTGGTTTGTGATGAACAAGACCGGTTCGTCTGCCGCCATGGGGGGTGTCGTCCTGGCATACAACATCCCCGCAGTGCTTGCCGGGCTGGTCGCCGGGGTTCTGCTGGATCGCTTTGACCGGCGGCAGCTGATCATGCTGGACAACGTGCTGCGCGGCCTGATCTTTTTCACGCTGGTGCTGCTGCTGCAGATGGAGGGGACGCCGCTGTGGCTGGTATACGTACTGATCGTCATCGCCGGGATGCTCTCACCCCTCAGCAGCGCGGGTGCCCAGACCCTGCTGCCCCGGCTGGTGACGGACAAATCCCTGCTGGTCAAGGCGAACGGTCTGATGGAAAGCCAGTGGCAGATTAACTATCTGTTCGGGCCCGCTGCGGCCGGGGTATTGATCGCCTGGATCGGGGCGGCCAACGTGCTGATTGTGGACGCCATCGGCTTTTTCCTCTGTGCCTTTTGTTTTTCCCGCCTGAAGCCGGCCGCGGGAGTGGACAGTTTCTCTGTCGAGCGGATGGACGAAAAAGAGGCAGAGGAGATCCAAGGGAAGGCGGCGGAAAGCAGCGGGAGTGTGGTCGCATTCGGTCCGTTCCCGCGTTCGCTGATCGCCGACATCCGCACCGGTTACTGTTACCTGCTGGGGCGCCGCCGCCTGTTGTGGCTTGTGCTGTTCACCTTTTTCTTCAACATGGCGTACGGCCCGGTGGAGGTGGGGCTGCCGCTGTACGCCAATAACGATCTGGAAGGCGGAGCAGTCTCGCTCGGACTGCTTTGGTCCGCCTTGGCGGCGGGGGCGCTGCTCGGGTCGATCCTGTTTTCCGCTGTTACCTGGAAACTCCCGACCGGCGTGACGCTGGCGGCCATCATCGGCGTGTGGGGGATCACGACGCTGCCGCTTGCCCTGTTTACCCGCGTCGAGGTGGCGATGCTGGCGATGGCGCTGGCCGGACTCAGTTTTTCACCCTACAACATCTTGTACCGCAGTCATCTGCAAAAACACGTGCCCGAAGAACTGCTGGGGCGGGTGCTGACCAGCGTCCGCACGATTACGGGGACGGGCATGCCTGCCGGGGCGGCTGCTGCCGGCTGGCTCATCCCCGTATGCGGAGTGCAGGGAATGTTCGGCGCTGCCTCCGTCGTCTGCGTGGTGACCGGTCTGCTCGCGTATGTGGCGCTGCGGCGGCTGGATGAGCCGGAGCTACTTCCGGTTCAGCAGGGGGGCGAGGAGGCGCTTCACGCCATGGGGCAGCATCGTGTAGAGCAGTGACAGGAGATGCAGCCGGAGGGGCATGGCCACTTCCGGCTGCTTTGCTTCCACAGCCCGGATGATTCGAGCCGCTGTCTGCTCCGGCGTCAGGAGATAGCGGCGGACTTTTTCCCGGTACGCGCCTGTCTGGTCTGCCCGCTGCAAAAACGGCGTGTCGATCGGTCCGGGCATGGCGCAGGTGACGTGGATGCCGCTGTCTGCCAACTCATGGCGCAGTCCCTCGCTCAGCCGGATCACGGCTGCTTTGCTGGCGGCGTACACGGCCGCTTTTGCCGTCGCCACCTGGCCGGCGAGCGACGCGATGTTTACGATGTGGCCGGAGCGGGCCGCAAGCATCATCGGCAAAAACGCGCGGATCACATACAGCGGACCGGCGATGTTGGTAGCCAGAATGGTTTCCAGCTGGTCTTGGCCCATCTCGGCCAGCGGAACGAATACGGCGGTGCCTGCGTTGTTGTAGAGAAGGTCGCAGCGGCCAAAGCGAAGCTGTACCCAGTCGGCAAAATGCTGCACGGCTTCGTTGGCGGTGACGTCGAGCTGATGGAGAAACAGGCGGTCGGACGCACCCAGACGTTCGTGCATCGCTGCCAGACTGTCCATGGATCGGCCGGTCGCGACCACGGTATCTCCTTTTGTCAGGTGAAGTCTCGTCAGTTCCTGCCCGAGACCGCCTGCTGCGCCGGTAATGACGACGATGCGCGGGTTGCTCATGAAACAGGTCTCCTTTCGCGAAACATGCCAGGAAGGCGGCAGTCATGGTTTTGCCGAACGGCGTGATGTCAAGGAAGCCTTAATTTGCGGGGGTATAAGCTGTATGTGCGTGGTAAAGGATAGCCTCTAGGAGGTGAGACACATGCCCATCGTAAAATGCAGCGTTTCCAACTGCGAATACTGGAGCGAAGGCAACAACTGTTCCGCCGAGATGATCATGGTGGAAATTGACAGTCACGCCCACGCAAATTTTAAGGAAGAGTTTGCCGGTGAGTACGGACACGACAGCCAGCACAAGGATCAGGTGAACGACTCCTCCCAAACCTGTTGTCACACGTTCAAACCGAAGAAAGACGAGAAAAAGTAAGGAAAAAAGACGTATCCCGTGCCGGGGATGCGTCTTTTTTCCATGTGCTGCAGGCTGCACTCTGTCCCATCGCCGCCGTCTCAGCGGGAACGGCACTCTCACCGTTGAGCGGGTGGCCGCTTTACGCGTTGGCCTTTTCCAGCGCCAGCTGCTCCACCAGGGTGTCCACCTGCTCCCAGGAGGTGACCCGTTGCACCAGACTGGGGAGCGTGCCCTGGTTGTACGGAGTGTCGAACAAAAAGACCGGGATGGAGAGGGCCTCAGCCAGCTGCAGCGCGTTTTCCAACCGGTCTTCCAAAAACAGGTCCACCTGCCACTTTCGGGCGGCGGCCAGCTTGTCGTGCGAACCGATCAAATCCATATGGTGGTACGGAATCTGATAGCGGGAGAACCACTTTGTGGTGACCTCCAGATGACGGGCTTCGCGGGCGCTGATGTACACCAGTTTGTGCCGCTTGTACCACTGGCGCAGCACCCGGTCGGCCGCGCCGTGGACAGGGGCGACGTCGTACAGGCGCTCGCCGTGCTTGTCCAGCCAGTCTGCAAAGATTTCGTCGCTGATCCCGTAGACCGTGGCCAGATTGTAATCAATACAGTCTTCGTATCGCAATTGTTTGCCAAAGCTTTCATTCATCAGAGGGACAATGCTGCTCGGCTCCGTGACAGTGCCGTCAATGTCGATGCCAATCGTTAGGGGGTTCTCTGGTTTCATCCTCTCGCCTCCAGTTTAAATTGTACACCCTCGGCAGAGAATAAGGCTACTTCCTTCATCACAATCCTTTTGAAAAAAGGGGCTGAGCATGGCATGGCGTACGATCGAGACGAGCGTGTGAATGCCGAGCAGAAGGAAGGAGAAAACGGCCTGACGGAGATGTTCGATCAGCGGGATACCGAGTTCGCCGACTCCTGGATGGGGGCTGTGTTGGATGAAAATGCCGCCCGTTCCCGAGGGAACATCCAGTATGATCCCTACTCCCAGACGGAACGTTACCTGGGAGAACAAAACGTGGACACGGCAGGAGCCGATCTGACACAGCAGGCAGACCGGGAAGGGGAGAAACGGGGGGACAACCGCCAGGATGACTCCACCCTGAACGGGAACGACGTGGAAACGGCCGCGGAAATTGCCGAACCCGTCCGGAACACGCGCACCACTGACACGCGCACCACTGACGACGTCGACACGCAGGCTGACGGCGGAGCCAGCGGGATTGGTTGGACAGGATTGGGCTTGTCCATTCTGTCGCTGTTTCTGCTCCCGTATATCGTCGCTCCGATTGGCGTGGTGCTGGGATACCTGGCGTACCGGCGAAACGCTCGTACACTCGGGGTCTGGGCGATGATCGTAGGGGCGATTGCCATTATTGGCGCGCTGATCATCTACCCGTATTACATCGCCCGATGACGGTGGCGCCTCGTCGAAAAAACCTCTCCGGTGACGGAGAGGTTTTTTCCTGTCTGATCGGTTCGGTCGTCCGGGGACTTATCGGTACAAAGCGGAGACGAACGGGGTGACGGCGGCGGTGACGGCGTCGCGAAACACCTCGGAGCGCCGGATTCGTCCTTCCGTCAACAATCCGTAAGCGCCGCCGCGCTGATTGGTTCCCGTGGTGCCGCTCCACTCGTCGATGATCGTCCGAAGCTCGATGCCTTCCTGTTTGATCCGTTCCACCGCCGAGTTTGGGATGGGAAAAAACAGTCCCTTGCCCAGGCAAAGCCGCCTGCCGTCCCAAGCGGCGCAGACGGAGAGCAGATACCATTGATTCGTGTACCGATCGTCAAACGTCAAGCCCCCTTCCAGCCCCAAGCCGATGTCGGCGTTCGGGACCCGGTCCAACACCGCTTTGGCCCGGTTGATCGCCCCTGTGATCGTCTCTTCCTCGGAAAGCGGCTGGGCGGAGATGCCGGACGGCACCGCCAGACAGATCGGTTCCGTTCCTGTCGCCAACACGACTGCTGTCCGTTTCGCCTGATTGACTGTGCCCAGTGCGAAGCGCAGCGCGGACATATCCATGCCGCACACCTCCTGCTGCAGATTGGCTAGGGGTAGTATACCACTTTCCCACGTCCAGGGCTTCTGTGGTAAGATAAAGCGAGAAATACAATTTCGGAGCAAAAATGAGGGGCGAACCATGAAATTTACCAAAATGCACGGACTGGGCAACGACTACGTATACGTGGACTGTTTTTCCGAACCGCTGACGGGCGTGGATCTGCCGGAACTGGCACGGCGGGTCAGCGACCGCAACTTTGGCATCGGCAGTGACGGTTTGATTCTGATCATGCCCTCGGAGCAGGCTGACTTTCGCATGCGGGTCTTCAACAACGACGGCAGCGAAGCGAAAAACTGCGGCAACGGCCTGCGCTGCGTGAGCAAATACGTGTACGACCACGGATTGACGGACAAGACGTCGTTTTCCGTAGAAACGCTGGGCGGCATCGTCACTCCGTCCGTAACGGTGGGCGTCGACGGCAAGGTGGAGCTGGTGACCATTGACATGGGGGAACCGCAATTTGTCCGGTCGGCCATTCCCATGACCGGAGAGCCGGGGGAACGAGTGATCGGCCAGCCGCTCACCATCGACGGCCGCACGTTTACGATGACTGCCGTCTCGATGGGCAATCCTCACGCCGTGCTGATTGTCGATGAGCTGAACGAAGCGGACGTGGTGAAGTACGGACCGGTCATCGAGCGGCACGAGTGGTTCCCCGAGCGCACCAATGTGGAGTTCATTCAGGTGCTGAACCGGCAGGAAGTGCTGTTCCGCGTCTGGGAACGCGGTTCGGGAGTGACGCTCGCCTGCGGCACGGGAGCGTGTGCAGCGGCGGTGGCTGCCAGCCTCAGCGGCTTGACCGACCGGACTGTAACTGTACATCTGGCGGGCGGGGATTTGGTGGTCGAATGGCGGGAGAGCGACAACCGCGTGTACATGACCGGCCCTGCAACAGAGGTATATTCCGGCGTCTATCACGGTTCGCTTCCGTATACAGGCTGACTTAAAAAGCATAAATCGTTGGCCGAGGCCGTCCCTTTATTACATAGGGGACGGCTTTTTTGGCAAAGGAACAGCCGCACATGCGCATACTACGGAATAAAAGCTAAAGCGAGGTACTCTGATGGCGGCAAAGTTTGCATATGTAATCGCGACGATCGTCGGGTTGCTGATACTGATCGGGTACGCATACTGGCGGAGCGTGAGGCGGTAAGGGGAAATCATTGACCGGGGCGAAGGCGTAAAAAAGCGTGGAAGTCGGCACAAACAGTCGTGCTTCTTCCACGCTGGCAGGTAAGGCTAAGGCAAAGGCAAAGGTTCACCCGTTGTACACCTCGTTCAGGTAGACCGTCACCGTTTCATCAGACTGCTTGCTGCCCAGCTTCGCCAATTCGGCACGCAGCCTTCTCAGTTCTGCCTCCATTTTGCGGATTTTCTCTTCCATCTCCATTGTCCGTGTTGTCATGGTGCTTCTCTCCTTCGCTTCTCGTTCTCTAAATTTATTGACTATTCTAACGAATGGACATTGCTGTGTAAAGAGCCCGCCTGCCAATGTAAGCGCTTGTGTTTGTGAACAATTTGTGAAGGTTTTTGCCGCTTTTTTCTCCCCGGCGTTGTTCCCCGCCGAAAAGTGGGAGAAAATAAGGGGAAGTATGCTCCCGGCTATATGTTGATCGGAACTGTCGTGTTATGATGAAAAGTAGACTTTGGGCGAACAGCCCTCAGGAAGGTGTGGACTGGTGATTTATTTGGACAACAGCGCCACGACTCGTCCTCATCCGCAGGTGGTTGAGGTGGTCAAACGGGCGATGGAGACCTACTATGGGAATCCGTCCTCGCTGCATCAAAAAGGGCTCGAAGCAGAGAACATCCTGAAGCAGGCACGCGCGGTAGCCGCCCGTTTCCTCGGGTGCAAACCGTCGGAAATCATCTTTACGTCCGGCGGCACCGAGAGCAACAACGCTGCGATCAAAGGTGTGGCCATGCAGTTTCAGAGCCGGGGAAGACATATCATTACGACGAGCGTGGAGCACCCTGCCGTCTATGATGTATGCAAGCAGTTGGAAGAGTTCGGTTTTTCCGTTACGTATTTGCCGGTTGACAGCGCGGGTCGTGTCTCTGTGGAAGACCTGAAACGGGCGATCCGGTCGGATACCATTCTCGTTTCCGTCATGCACGTAAACAACGAGTTGGGGACGGTGCAGCCCATCGCCGAGATCGGCGCCCTGCTGAAGCAGCACCCGAAAATTCTGTTCCACGTCGACGCCGTGCAAAGCGTCGGCAAACTGCCGATTCGCCTGAAGGAGTGGGGCATCGACCTGCTCAGCGTATCGGCCCATAAATTTTACGGACCGCGTGGCGTCGGCATCCTGTACAAACGGGAGGGATTGATTCTCCAGCCGCTGTTGATGGGCGGGGGGCAGGAGGGTGGTTTCCGCTCCGGAACGGAGAATCTGCCAGCCATCGCCGGCATGGCCAAAGCAATCCGATTGCTGGAAGAGATGGGGCCGGAAGAACCCGCCCGGCTGGCGTCCATCACCCAGGTGCTGCGGCAGGGATTGGCCGAGATTCCCGGATGCGTCGTCAACACGCCAAGCGAGGGAGCGGCCCCTCACATCGTCAACGTCTCGTTTCCCGGGATGAAGGCGGAAGTGCTGCTGCACGCGTTGGAGGAACGAGGCTACCTCGTTTCCACCAAATCAGCCTGCTCCTCCAAGGCAAACGAGCCCAGCCGGGTATTGATGGCTGCTCTGCAGGACAGGGAGCGGGCACTGTCGGCCATTCGCATCAGCGTGGGACGGGAGAACACCATTGAGGAGGCGCGGGCATTTGTTGCTGCCGCTTCTGAGTGTGTCGCCAGCATCCGTCCTCATATGAAAGCAAAAGCGTAACATGTAAAGGAGCAAACCATGAAGTACGATGTCATTTTGATTCGTTACGGCGAACTGGCGTTGAAAGGCCGGAATCGCGATTTGTTTGAAGCAGCCTTGGTGCAGAGCGTCAAAAGCGTGCTGCGCCCGTTTGCCAACATCAAGGTGCGCCGCAACTACGGCCGCATGTACGTGGAACTGCACGGAGAGGACGCCCATGCGGTGGTGGAGCGGCTGCGCCGTGTATTCGGCATCTCCTCCATCAGCCCCACCGTTCAGGTGGAGCCGGATGAACAGGCGATCAAGGCGAAGGCGTTGGAGCTGATCCGCCATCTGCAGCCGCAGCCGAAAACGTTTCGGGTGGAGACCCGCCGCGCGGACAAGCGTTTCCCGAAACAGTCGATGGAAGTAAGCCGCATGGTGGGAACGCATATTTTGCGCAATATCCCGGAAATCAAGGTGGATGTTCACCAACCGGAAGCAGTCGTGAACATTGAGATTCGCGCCGAGGGCACGTATATCAGTTGTGAGACGATTCCCGGTCCCGGCGGTCTGCCGGTCGGCTCCGGCGGCAAGGTGCTGCTCTTGCTCTCCGGCGGGATTGACAGCCCGGTTGCCGGCTGGAAGATGATGAAGCGGGGTGTCACCCTGGAAGCGATTCACTTCCACAGCTATCCGTTTACCAGCGAACGGGCCCTGCAAAAAGTCCGCGATCTGGCCCAAAAGCTGGCCCTCTGGGGCGGGAACGTGCGGCTGCACGTCGTTCCGTTTACGGAGATTCAGACGGCCATTCGCGAGAAGTGTCCGGAAGACTACCTGATCACCATCATGCGCCGATTCATGATGCGGATTGCCGAGCAGGTTGCCGCCAGAACCGGTGCCTTGGCGCTGGCGACCGGTGAAAGCCTGGGCCAGGTAGCGTCCCAGACGCTGGAGAGCATGAACACGATCAACAAGGTCGTCTCGATTCCGATTTTGCGTCCGCTGATCGGGATGGACAAGACAGAGATCACCGACATTGCCCGGCGGATTGATACGTACGAGCTGTCCATTTTGCCGTACGAAGACTGCTGCACCATTTTTACGCCGAAAAATCCGGTGACCCGGCCCAAACCGCATGTAGCAGAGCGGTTCGAGGAAAAACTGGACGTGGCGGCGTTGGTGGAGGACGCCGTAAACCGCACCGTAATCGAGGAAATTACGGCGGAGCCGCGGGAAGCGGCAACCGACCTGTTCTAAAGCTAAAGCGGCAAAAGACAGATATGAGCGACGGAATCAATCCAGGGAGGGGAAGCCCATGATCATCCGCTATGAACGAAACGGCAAGGTCAAGCATGGCTGGATGGTGGAATCGGAAAACAAGGTGCGGGTGATTGAAGGAGACATCTACAAAGTGAAAGCGGCCAAGCCCATCATGACGGGTCTGGAACTGCCGCTTGACGAGATCGTGCTGAAAACGCCCTGCACCCCGAGCAAAGTGGTCAGCATCGGTCTCAACTACCGGGACCGCGCGGAAGAGATGGGGATTCAACCTGCGGCGGAACCGGCGATTGCTGTGAAGCCTTCCGTTCAGCTGGCTGGACCGGACGAGTCGCTTGTGTTCCCAGGACGGCCTTACTCCCTTCAATTTGGAGGGGGACTGGCTGTCGTTATCAAAAAAGAGGCGCGTCACATCACTGCGGAAGAAGCCGACGAGTACATTCTCGGGTTTACCTGTGCGATTGACGTTGCCGGTGTGCAGCAGCACGGCGGGCAGCAGACGAAACCAGGGGAAACGGACTCGATTTGTGCATTGGGACCGGCGATCGCCGCCAAGCTGGATTACGCCGATTTGCGCATCGTGACCCGCGTCAATGGGGAGGTGCGGCAGGATTCCAGCACCAAGCAGATGATCTTCTCCATCCCTCGGTTGCTGGAGGCGGTATCCTCCGTCGTGACGCTGCTTCCGGGTGATGTAATGTTGACCGGTACGCCTGCGGGAGCGAGTGAACTGCACCCGGGAGACGAGATTTCCGTGACAGTGGAAGGTATCGGCACGCTGACGACACGCGTGTCAGTCGGCATGGATTAGGATTTGTATCAACACACCAAACAAGACCCCTTCACAGAGTGGGAGGGGTCTTCTTTTGCAGTGCCGGACGATTATGAGTGATTACAGCGGCTCCTCGTTCATTCCCGGTTCGTCGTGAACGGGATGGGCGCTCTCGTCTTGACGCGGGAGGTTTTGATGGAAATTGCGATATTCGTAATTGAAGTTGGAGATCGCATGCTGGCCGGGTTCCCATCCGGTCGCTTTGCCCAATTTGTCATTTGTGGCAGCGCCATACGGACCTTCGGGAAACTCTTCGGGGATGATTTCATTGCGCTGCGATTCCACCACGGAGAGTTCACTGTAACGCTGATTGTCGTATTCCTCATACGTTGGTTTGGGGGCCATGCCGCCACCCTCCTTTCTTGCGGAAACGTCCTACGGCTAGTGTGAAATAAAAAAGGAACCGATATTCGTTTTTTCTCTTGACCTGCGGTGGTAATTCATATATATTTAAAAACTGTTGTGAGCAATCAAGTCCACTTAAAAAGCTCACGTAAAAATTTAAAAAAACCCTTGACTCAGTGAATGGGTTTTTGTTATATTAAATCTTGTCGCCGCTGAGCGAGAAGGAAAATAAAAAAACTTCTTGCAATAGCGAAGATGAGTATGATATAATAAAAAAGTCGCGCTTGAGCGACTGGGATTAATGGATGT